>NZ_JBHYKM010000015.1:0-38549 GCF_042741435.1 Streptomyces sp. NPDC058955
CTCCTGGGAAGCGCGGGGGCCGTTCTTCGTGTCCGGTCGGTTCGCCGGGGGACAGGCCCGGCGTACGGCTCCGGGGGACAGGCCCGGGCCGTGGCGCGCTCGGCGGGTGACAGGTCCCGCCGGGCGACTACTCGACCGTGACGGACTTGGCCAGGTTGCGCGGCTTGTCGATGTCGCGGCCCATGGCGAGGGCGGTGTGGTAGGCGAAGAGCTGGAGCGGGATGCCCATGAGGATCGGGTCGAGCTCGTCCTCGTTCTTCGGGACCACGATGGTGTGGTCGGCCTTCTCCTGCGGCTGGTGCGCGACCGCGAGGATGCGGCCGGAGCGGGCCTTGATCTCCTCCAGCGCGGCGCGGTTCTTCTCCAGCAGGTCGTCGTCGGGGACGATCGCGACCGTCGGCAGGGCCGGCTCGATGAGGGCGAGCGGGCCGTGCTTCAGCTCGGAGGCCGGGTAGGCCTCGGCGTGGATGTAGGAGATCTCCTTCAGCTTGAGGGAGGCCTCCAGGGCGACCGGGTAGCCCCGGACGCGGCCGATGAACATCATCGACTGGGCGCCGGCGTACTCGGTGGCGAGGCGCTTGATCTCGTCCTCGTCCTTGAGGATCTCCTCGATCTGCGCGGGCAGCTTGCGCAGGCCCTCGATGATCCGCTTGCCGTCGGTGACGGACAGGTCGCGGATGCGGCCGAGGTGCAGGGCGAGGAGCGCGAAGGCGACCACCGTGTTGGTGAAGCACTTGGTGGAGACGACGCAGACCTCGGGGCCGGCGTGGACGTAGACGCCGCCGTCGGCCTCGCGGGCGATGGCGGAGCCGACCACGTTGACCACGCCGAGGACGCGGGCGCCCTTGCGCTTGAGCTCCTGGACGGCGGCGAGCACGTCGTAGGTCTCACCGGACTGGGAGACGGCGATGTACAGCGTGTCGGGGTCCACGACCGGGTTGCGGTAGCGGAACTCGGAGGCCGGCTCGGCGTCGGCCGGGATGCGGGCCATGCCCTCGATGAGGGAGGCGCCGATCAGACCGGCGTGGTACGAGGTGCCGCAGCCGAGGATCTTGATGCGGCGGATGGTGCGGGCCTCGCGCGGGTCGAGGTTGAGGCCGCCGAGGTGCACGGTGGAGAAGCGGTCGTCGATCCGGCCGCGCAGCACGCGGTCGACCGCGTCGGGCTGCTCGGAGATCTCCTTGTGCATGTACGTGTCGTGGCCGCCCATGTCGTAGGAGGCGGCCTCCCACTCGACGGTCTCGGGCGTCGCGGTGGTGGACGCGCCGGCGACCGTGTAGGTGCGGAAGTCGTCGGCCTTGAGGGTGGCCATCTCGCCGTCGTCGAGGGTGACGACCTGGCGGGTGTGGGCGATGAGCGCGGCCACGTCGGAGGCGACCAGCATCTCCTTCTCGCCGATGCCGAGGATGACCGGCGAGCCGTTGCGGGCGACGACGATGCGGTCGTTGAAGTCGGCGTGCATGACGGCGATGCCGTAGGTGCCCTCGATGACCTTGAGCGCGTCGCGGACCTTGTCCTCGAGGGTCTCGGCCTGGGAGCGGGCGACGAGGTGGGTGATGACCTCGGTGTCGGTCTCGGAGGCGAAGACGACGCCGTCGGCCTCCAGCTTGGCGCGGAGCTCCTGGGCGTTGTCGACGATGCCGTTGTGGACGACCGCGACCTTGTTCTCGGGGTCCAGGTGGGGGTGCGAGTTGTGGTCGCTCGGGGCGCCGTGGGTGGCCCAGCGGGTGTGCGCGATGCCGGTGGTGCCGGAGAAGCGCTTGGGGACGCGGGCTTCCAGGTCGCGGACCCGGCCCTTGGCCTTGACCATCTTCAGCGCCGCGCTCTTCGGGCTGTTGATGACCATGCCGGCGGAGTCGTAACCGCGGTACTCCAGGCGGGCCAGGCCCTCCAGGAGCAGCGGCGCCACGTCGCGCTTACCGATGTAACCGACAATTCCGCACATAAAGGAAACCCCTCCGGTTGGTGATGGTGGTGCTGCTCGGGCCTGGACGGGACCGGGCTAGCCGTAGACGATCCGGCGCAGCTGCCGGAGCGAGAGCTCCGGCGGTGCGACGGCCCGGTGCGGCAGTTCGCCCGCGATCCGTTCGAAGATCTCCGCGTTCACCGCGCCGCCGGACTGGAGCTCCCGGTGGCGGCGGCGGACGAACTCCTCGGTCGTCTCGTCGAAGTACGCCAGCACGTCGAGCACCACCCGGGCGGCCTCACCACGCTGGAGCGCGGTGCTCCGGACCAGATGGTCGATGAGGTCGTCATGGGACGGGCGGCGTTCGAGCACCCATGAATACTGAGGGGTACCCCCCGGTTCCCGCAAGAATCCTGCCCGAAATCGGGCAGAGACCGCATGATCATCGGCCTGGACGCGCTTATTGGTCCAGACCTTGACCCGGAGTGCGGGCGGCGGTACGCATGGTGACCCGCCCGCGCACCCGAAGGGGACCGCCCGTGAGACGGCGCCTGATCGCCCCCGCACTCCTGCTGCTCGCCGCCGTCCTCGGCTGTACGGAGGCGAGCACCGCCGCCCCCGCGCCGGGACCGGCCGCCCTCCCCGCCGCCGAGCCCGAGGTCCGCCCGCTCGGCCGGGTGATCCCGCTCCCCGCCTCCGTCGAGCCCGCCGGCGCCCCGTACGCCCTCACCGCCGCCACCCGGATCGGCGCCTCCGGCCACCCGGGCGTCCGGGCCGTCGCCGAGCAGCTCGCCGCCGCGCTCCGCCCCGCCACCGGCTTCCGGCTCCCGGTCGTCACCGACGGGCCCGCCGACCTCCGGCTCCGCCTCGACCCGGCGGCCACCGCCCTCGGCGACGAGGGGTACGTGCTCCGCTCCGCCCCCGGCCGCCTCACCCTCACCGCCCGCACCCCGGCCGGCCTCTTCCGCGGCGTCCAGACCGTCCGCCAGCAGCTCCCCGCCGCCGTCGAGCGCCGCACCGTCCAGCACCGCGCCTGGAAGATCGCCGGCGGCACCGTCACCGACACCCCGCGCTTCCCGTACCGCGGCGCCATGCTCGACGTGGCCCGCCACTTCTTCACGGTCGAGGAGGTGAAGGCGTACGTCGACCGCATCGCCCTCTACAAGTACAACGCCCTGCACCTCCACCTCACCGACGACCAGGGCTGGCGCATCGCGATCGGCTCCCGCCCGGCGCTCACCGCCGTCGGCGCCGCCACCGCGGTCGGCGGCGGGCCCGGCGGCTTCTACACCCAGGACCAGTACCGGGAGCTCGTCCGCTACGCGTCCGCCCGGCACATCGAGGTGATCCCCGAGATCGACATGCCCGGGCACACCAACGCCGCCCTCGTCTCCTACCCGGAGCTGAACTGCGACGGGAAGGCCCCGAAGCCGCACACCGGCATCGAGGTCGGCTTCTCCACCCTCTGCGCCGGCAAGGAGGTCACGTACGCCTTCGCCGACGACGTGCTGCGCGAGATCGCCGCCCTCACCCCCGGCCGGTACGTCCACATCGGCGGCGACGAGGCGAGGTCCACCAGCGCCGCCGACTACCGCACCCTCATGGACCGCCTCCAGCCGCTCGTCGGGAAGCACGGCAAGCGGGTCATGGCCTGGCACCAGCTCGCCGCCGGCGCCACGCCCGTGCCCGGCGCCGTCCTCCAGTACTGGGGACTGGACCGCACCACGGCGGAGGAGAAGGAGAAGGTCGCCGCGGCGGCCCGGGCCGGGGCGGGGATCGTCGTCTCGCCCGCCGACCGGGCGTACCTCGACATGAAGTACGAGCGCGGCACCCCGCTCGGCCTCGCATGGGCCGGCACCGTCTCCGTCCGCAGGGCGTACGAGTGGGACCCGGGCACGTACCTCCCCGGCGTCCCGGAGAGCGCGGTCCGCGGCGTCGAGGCCCCGCTCTGGACCGAGACCCTGTCCACCCCCGCCCAGCTCGACTTCATGGCCTTCCCGCGGCTGCCCGGCCTCGCCGAACTCGGCTGGTCCCCGGCCGGCGGCCGCGACTGGGACACGTACAAGGAGCGCCTCGGCGAGCAGGCCCACCGCTTCGAGGCCCTCGGCGTCGACTGGTACCGCTCGCCGGAGGTGCCCTGGCCGGCCGGGCGGTGACGGACGATCAATTCCGGGCGGGACCCCGAGGTTTCGTATAGCCTCCTTCGGCTCGACGCCTCCGTGAAAGTGGGTACTCCATGACCTCCACCACCCCCGCGACCGCCCCCATCAGGGTCGGCGTCGTCGGCGCGCACGCCGAGCGCGGCTGGGGGCGCGCGGTGCACCTGCCCGCGCTCTCCGCCCTGCCCGCGTACGAGATCACCGCCGTCGCCGGCACCAGCGAGGAGTCGGCCCGGGCCGCGGCGGAGGTCTGGGGCGCCGCCCACGCCTTCACCGACCCGTCCGCGCTGATGGCCCACCCCGACGTCGACCTCGTCGTCATCGCCGTCCAACTGACCGCCCGCGACGGCCTGGTGGACGCGGCCCTCGCGGCCGGCAAGCACGTCTACTGCGAGTGGCCGCTGGCCCTCACCGCCGGCTCGGCGGCGGACTTCCGGGACCGGGCGGACGCGGCGGGGATACGTCACGCGGTCGGCCTGCAGAGCCGCCACCACCCGGCCGTCCTGCGGCTGCGCGAACTGATCGCGGAGGGGCGGGTCGGTGACGTCCTGTCCGCCTCCCTCACCTACTCCCTGTCCTCCCCGGAGGTCTGGTCGCAGCGGTACGCGGCGCTGTTCGACGCGACGAAGGGGGTCAACCACCTCGCCGTCGTGTGCGGGCACTCCCTCGACATGTTCCGTTCCGCCGTCGGCGACTTCACCGAGCTGTCGGCGACGCTGGCGACCCGCATCGGCCACGTCACGCTGGAGGAGACCGGCGAACGGATCGAGGTCACCTCGCCCGACCAGATCGTCGTCGGCGGCCTCCTGGAGTCCGGTGCGGCGGCCTCGGCCCACTTCATGACCGGCGGCCCGGCGGGGGCCGGCTTCCGCATCGAGGTCCACGGCCGGACCGGCCGCCTGGTCCTGACGGCCGCCGACGAGTCCCTGGTGGGCCCCGAACTCACCCTGCACGCCGCCGACGGCACCGGAGCCCCGGTCCCGGTCCCGCTCCCGGCCCGCCGCGCACTCCCGGACGCGCCGGTCCCCGTCGCCAACGTCGCCGAGGTCTACACGGACCTGGCCGCCGCCATCCGCACCGGCACCCCGCTCACCCCCGGCTTCGACACCGCCACCACCACCCACCGGCTCCTCGACGCGATCCGCGAGGCGGCGGAGACGGGCGTCCGGCAGTACCTGAAGTAGGCCGCACGGCGGGGGAACGACAACGCGGGCCCCGGCGGAGGACCGTACTCCGCCGGGGCCCGCGTCGGTCTCGGGGCCGTACCCGTCAGGCGAACCGCGCGATCGGGTTCACCAGGTCGCCGACGAGCTGGAGCGCCGCCGACGGGTCCGCCAGGTCGACCATCTGCTTGTTGTTGCGCAGCTGGAGGCGGTTGAGGGCGGAGAGGGCGAAGGTCTCCGCGAACATGTCGTACTGCGCGAAGCGGTCCGCCAGCTCCGGCCTGGAGTCCTGGTAGCCCTTCACGGACTCCGCGACCGTCCGCCAGAAGACGTCCTCGTCGACCGTGCCCTCCGCCGCCAGGGTCGCGCCCAGGAAGCGGAAGAAGCAGTCGAAGACGTCCGTGAAGACGGAGAGCAGCTTCATGGACTCCGGGACCTCGGCGCGGATCCGCTCCACCGCCGGCGGGAGGACCGCCTGCGGGTCCATCACGCAGATCTCCTCGGCGATGTCCTTGAAGATCGCCCGGTCGACCGCGCCGCGCTCGTCCAGGACCAGGATCACGTTCTCGCCGTGCGGCATGTAGACCAGGTCGTAGGCGTAGAAGCAGTGCAGGATCGGCAGCAGGTAGGCGTCGAGGTACTTCCGCAGCCACTCCTCGGGCGCCAGGCCCGAGTCCTTGATCAGCGCGCCCGCGAAGGACGCGCCCGCGTGGTCGACGTGCAGCAGCGAGGCCATCGTCGCCAGCCGCTCGCCCTCGGCGAGCCGCTCCACCGGCGACTCGCGCCACAGCGCCGCCAGCATCTTGCGGTACGGCGAGTAGCGGTCCGTCGCGGCCTCGTACTCCAGGTGCCGGTAGCCGGCCGCCGCCCGCTCCCGGATGATCGAGAAGCGGGCCGCCCCGAGGACGGAGTCCGACTCGATCAGCTGCGCCAGCCAGTCGTTGATGGCCGGCGTGGCCTCCATGTACGCGGCCGAGAGGCCCCGCATGAAGCCCATGTTGAGGACCGACAGCGCGGTCTTCACGTAGTGCTTGGCCGGGTCGGCGGTGTTGAAGAAGGTACGGATCGACTGCTGCGCCAGATAGGCGTCGTCGCCCTCGCCCAGGTACACCAGGCGCTGCTGCGCCACCTCGGCGGCGAAGGTCACCGACAGCTTGTTCCACCACTGCCAGGGGTGGACCGGCATGAGGAGGTAGTCGGCGAGGTCCAGGCCGCGCTCGGCGAGGATTCCGGCGTACCGGTCCACGGCCGCGTCGCCCAGCTCGGCGCGGATGAAGGTCTCGTACTCGATGCCGGCGCCGGCGGTGAAGGCGGCCCGGTCGCGGCGGGCGGCGAGCCACACCAGGTGGATCGGGCTCGCGGCCTCGGGGGCGTAGGCGCGGTACTCGTCGACGCCGAAGCCGAGGCGGCCGTTGTTGGCGACGAAGCAGGGGTGGCCCTCGGTCATCCCCGTCTCGATGGCCTGGAA
Source organism: Streptomyces sp. NPDC058955 (assembly GCF_042741435.1). Taxonomy (NCBI): domain Bacteria; kingdom Bacillati; phylum Actinomycetota; class Actinomycetes; order Kitasatosporales; family Streptomycetaceae; genus Streptomyces; species Streptomyces sp. NPDC058955. The sequence goes on from NZ_JBHYKM010000015.1 coordinate 6,697, forward strand.
GTCGGCGCGGGCCAGCTCGGCGGCGGTGATCCGCGGCTTGGTCGCCTTGTAGGCGGTGCCGGCCAGGGTGGAGGAGATCTCCTCCAGGTAGACCGGCAGGATCTCGTCGCTCAGGCCCAGTGCGCCGCGCAGCTCGGTGACGAACTGGAGGGCGTCCAGCGGCAGCTGCTCGTCGCCCCGGTGGCGGCTGATCGACTCGGGGTAGACCTGCCAGTGGTCGAGGGCGAACCGGTCCGCCGTGAAGCGGTACTCGGTGGCGCCGTCGTCGCTGAGCACCCGGTAGCGGGACTCGCCCAGCTCCTGCGGGTTCAGCAGCCGCTCGTGGGCGAACTCGGCGAGGCCCTTGCGGATCAGCGCGCGGTTGGCGGCGGCCCAGCGCTCGGGGGTGAGGTGCGCGACGGCGTTCATATGAGGGCTCCGACGGCGGTCTCGAACTGGGCGCGGGTGCAGAAGCTCAGCAGGGCCTTCTTCTCCGGCTTCTGGATCTCGCGCTCGGGCACGAAGCCGACGGCCTCGTTGAGGGCGTGGACGGCCTTGTTGCGGACGTCGGGCTCGACGACCACGCGGGCGGTCGCCGGGTCGGCGAACAGCTCGGCCATCACGGCCGTGATCACCTTGCGCGTGAAGCCGTGCACGGGGGTGTCGGTGGGCGCGACGAGGAAGTGCATGCCGACGTCGCCGGGCTGCGCCTCGTACAGGCCGACCAGCTCCACCCGGGCGGGGTCGTACCGCTCCATGAGGAAGGCGGGCTCCCCGTCCACGAGGCCGATGAAGGCGTCGTGGTGCGGGTGGGCGGCGATCTCCATGTAGGCGCGCTCGACGTCCTGGAGCTTCGCGTCCTGCATCATCCAGAACGCGGCTTTGGGGTCGGTGACCCAGGGGTGGATCAGCTCCGCGTCCTTCAGCGGGTCGAGGGGTCGGATCTGGACGGTCATACGGCGAACTCCTGGAACGCGATGGTCTTCTCTACGGGGTAGTACTCGGACCCCAGCATCTCGCCGATGATGTAGGCGTTGCGATACGCCCCCATGCCCAGGTCGGGCGAGGTGATCGAGTGGGTGTGGACGCCGGCGTTCTGGAGGAAGACCTGGCGGCCGGTGGTGTCGACCGCGTAGTTGCGGGCCACGTCGAAGCGGCCCTGGCCGTCGAAGCGCAGCCGGTCCCTCAGCGGCTCCAGGAAGGCGGGGACGGCGTACTTGTAGCCGGTCGCGAGGATCAGGCCCTCGGTCTCGATCTCGTACTCCTTCTCCTGCTCCTCCTGGCGGAAGCCGAGGGTGTACGTGCCGCCGGTCTCGTCGTACGAGGCCGTGCGCAGCGCGGAGTTGGTGAGCAGCCGGGTGGGGACGGGGCCGGCGAAGTTCTTCTGGTAGAGCAGGTCGAAGATGGCGTCGATGAGGTCGCCGTTGATGCCCTTGAAGAGGCCCTTCTGCTGGGACTCCAGGCGGTAGCGGGTCTCCTCGGGGAGGCCGTGGAAGTAGTCCACGTACTCGGGGGAGGTCATCTCCAGGGTGAGCTTGGTGTACTCCAGCGGGAAGAAGCGCGGGGAGCGGGTCACCCAGTTGAGCTTGTAGCCGTGGACGTCGATCTCCGACAGGAGGTCGTAGTAGATCTCGGCGGCGGACTGGCCGCTGCCGACGATGGTGATCGACTTCTTGCGCTGGAGGGCTTCCTTGCTCTGCATGTAGCGCGAGTTGTGGATGAGGTCGCCGCCCAGCCCCTGGCAGGAGTCCGGGAGGTGGGGCGGGGTGCCGGTGCCGAGGACGATCCGGCGGGCCCGGTACGTCTCGCCGGCCTCGGTGGTGACGACGTAGACCTCGCCGGCCTCGTCGTGGGCGACGGAGGCGACGGTGGTGGAGAAGCGGATCGAGGTGACCCGGTCGGCGGCCCAGCGGCAGTAGTCGTTGTACTCGGCGCGCAGCGGGTAGAAGTTCTCGCGGATGTAGAACGAGTAGAGCCGGCCCTTCTCCTTCAGGTAGTTGAGGAAGGAGTACGGCGAGGTGGGGTCGGCGAGGGTCACCAGGTCCGACATGAACGGCGTCTGGAGGTGGGCGCCTTCGAGGAACATGCCCGAGTGCCACTCGAAGCCCGGCTTGGACTCCAGGAAGAGGCCGTTCAGTTCCTCGATGGGTTCGGTCAGGCAGGCGAGTCCGAGGTTGAACGGACCGAGCCCGATCCCGATGAAGTCGTGGATCTCAGCGATCTCAGGCGTGGACAAGGTTCTCTCCCAGGTACTGCTCGGCGTGGCCGGCGATCAGATCGAGGACGGCGGCGATGTCGGACACCGTGGTCTCGGGGTTGAGCAAGGTGAACTTGAGGTACTGGCGGCCGTCGACCTTGGTGCCGGCGACGACGGCCTCGCCCGAGGCGAAGAGCGCCTTGCGGGCGTAGAGGTTGGCCCGGTCGATCTCGGCGGGCGAGGTGACGGCCTCGGGGACGTAGCGGTAGACGAGGGTGGAGAGCTGCGGCTCCACGACCACGTCGTAGCGGGGGTCGGCGGCGATCAGGTCGTGTCCGGCGGCGGCCAGGTCGCAGACCTCGTCGAAGAGCTCGCCGACGCCGTCGGCGCCCATGACGCGCAGGGTCATCCAGAGCTTGAGGGCGTCGAAGCGGCGGGTGGTCTGGAGCGACTTGTCGACCTGGTTGGGGATCTGCTCGGCCACGGTGCGCCGGGGGTTGAGGTAGTCCGCGTGGTAGGTGGCGTGGCGCAGGGTGGACCCGTCGCGGACCAGCACGGCGGAGGAACTCACCGGCTGGAAGAAGGACTTGTGGTAGTCGACGGTGACGGAGGCGGCGCGCTCGATGCCGTCGAGGAGGTGGCGGCGCTTGAGCGAGGCGAGCAGTCCGCAGCCGTAGGCGGCGTCGACGTGCATCCAGGCGCCGTACTCCTCGGCGAGGGCGGCGATCTCGGGGAGCGGGTCGATGGAGCCGAAGTCGGTGGTGCCGGCGGTGGCGACGATCGCCATCGGGACGAGGCCCTCGGCGCGGCAGGTCTCCAGTTCGGCGGCGAGGACGACGGACTGCATCCGCTTGTTCTTGTCGACCGGGACGGAGACGACGGCGTCGCGGCCGAGGCCGAGGAGGGTGGCCGACTTCTGGACGGAGAAGTGGCTGCACTCGGAGGAGAAGATGCGGAGCTTCGACAGGTCGGTGGTGCCGGCCTCCTCGCGGGCGAGCAGCAGCGCCTGGAGGTTGGACTGGGTGCCGCCGCTGGTGAAGATGCCGTCGGCGAGCGGGCCGAGGCCGATGCGGGCGGCGGTCCAGTCGATGAGCTTGCGCTCGATGAGGGTGCCGCCGGCGGACTGGTCCCAGGTGTCGAGGGAGGAGTTGACCGCCGAGAGGACGGCCTCGCCGAGGACGGCGGGGATGACGACCGGGCAGTTGAGGTGGCCGAGGTAGCGGGGGTGGTGGAAGTAGACCGCGTCGCGGAGGTAGACGTCCTCCAGCTCGTCGAGGGCGGCGGAGGCGTCACCGAGGGGACGGTCGAGGTCCACGGCGTCGATGACGGGCGCCAGTTCGGCGGGGGTGACGCCGGTGAACGGGCCGCGCGTCGTGGCGAGTTTCCTCGCCACCCGCTCGACCCCTTCGGTGACGGAGCGTCGGTAGCTCTCCGCCGTCGTGTCGTTGAGCAGGTGCGAACGCATGTGGGGGCCCTTCCGGGATGAGGGACGCGGTCTACAACCGGTGATGTCTAGGTAAGGTTAGCCTAACCTAATTTTGTACGACAACGGCCCCCCAACCGGTGAAGGTTGAGGGGCCGTGAAGTGACGTGCGGAAGCGTTACGCCCCGGTCTGCGCCGGGGCCTCGTCCCGCTCGGCGTCCTGCGTCGTCTCGTCCGGCACCTCGCGCAGGGCGTCCTCCGACAGCCCCTTGCGCCAGTAGCCCACGAACGTCACCCGGCGCCGGTCGAGCCCGCGCTCGCGCACGAAGTGCCGCCGCAGCGCCTTGACCGCACCGGACTCGCCCGCGATCCACACGTACGGCGACTCCCCGGGCAGCTCCTCGCCCGCGATCGCCTCCAGACCGGAGGGCGCGCCCTCCTCCCGGACCAGCCAGGTGACCGTGGCGTCGGCCTCCGTGGCCGGCTCCATCCGGTCGCCGGAGTACGGCACTTCGAGGAAGACCCGGGCCCGGGTCTCGGCCGGCAGCCACTCCAGGATCGCCGAGGCGGCGGGCAGCGCCGTCTCGTCCGCCCAGATCAGCACCGAGTCGGCGCCCTCCGGCAGCCGGAAGCGGACACCGGTGTTGTCGGCGACCGCCGGGCCGAGCACGACCACCCGGTCACCGGGCTTGGCGTGCTGCGCCCAGCGGCAGGCCGGGCCGCCGTCCTCGTGGACCGCGAAGTCGATGTCGATCTCGTCCCCCGGCTCCGTGCGCTGGGCGCGGACGGTGTACGAGCGCATCACGGCCCGGACGTCGTCGGGCATGGCCCGCCAGGCGCCGAGGATCCCGTACATGTCGGGGTCGTCCAGCGGCGGCAGGACCGGGGCCTCCTGGCCGGGGTGCGGCAGGAAGAGCGAGAGCGACTGGTCGCGCCCGCCGGCGGCGAAGCCCTTCAGCTCCTCGCCGGTCGCTCCCGTGAAGGTGACGCGGACCAGCGACGGGCCGAGCCGCCGTGTCCGGTCGACCTGGAGGGAGAAGAACTGGAACGGGGCGGTCTCGGCGTTCGTCATCGGGTCAGGACACCTTCTTCGCGTTCTCCAGGGCGGTGGCCAGGTCCTCCAGGAGCGGAGCGCACTTGGCGTAGGAGTAGACCGGCTCGGTCACGCGCGGGAAGACCTGGCCGGCCTTGACGGCGGGCAGCGCGGCCCAGGTCGGCTTGGCCTTCAGCTGCTCCGGCTGGAGGGTGCCGGTGCGGTTGTCGAGGAGGATGACGTCGGCCTTGTACTTGTCGACGTTCTCCCAGCTGAGGAGCTCGAACCAGCCGGACGGGTCCAGCTTCGTCGGGACGACGATGTTGATGCCCAGCTCCTGGAAGAAGAGCGTGTCGGTCGGGCGGACCGGGGTGGAGACGTAGAAGGTGTTCGGGTCGCCGGAGCCGATGAGGACCTTGATGTCCTTCTTGCCCTGGGCGACCTTGCGCAGGCGCTCGGCGGCGGCCTCGAAGCGGGCCTTGTCCTTCTTGACCTGCTCGCTCTGGACGTCGGCACCGAGGGAGGCGGCGAGGTCGGCGTGGCGCTGGAGGACGGACGGCATGGACCGGCCGGAGGCCCACAGGGCGACGCTGGGGGCGATCTTCAGGATCTTGGCCTTCTGCTCCTCCGGCACGTACCAGAGGGCGTCCTTCTCCCACATGTCGGTGATGAGGACCTCGGGCTGGAGCTTGAGGTACTCCTCGATGTTGAACTCGCCCCAGACGTTGCCGATGACCTTCACCTTGGTGATGTCGAGGTCGCCGGCCTGGACGTCGGCCTTCTTCGCCTTGGTCTTCGGGTCCTCGACGTAGGTCGGACCGAAGACGCCGGTGACCTCGACGCCGAAGTCCTTGAGGGCGGCGGCCATGCCGGTGAAGGCGACGATGTTCTTCGGCGTCGACTTGGTCTTCACGGTCTGGCCGCGGTCGTCCTTGAACTCCCAGGAGCCGGACTTGGCGGAGGCGGACGAAGAGGAGCCGGTGCTCTTCTTCTTGTCGCCGTCACCGCAGGCGGCGAGCACGGCGCCGAGCCCGAGGGCGCCGCCCGCGGCGAGGATGCCGCGGCGGGTGAGGGAAGTGGCTCGGGCGTTGCTGGGCATGGCGTGGTCGCTTTCGATACGTGCCGGGGTCGGCCTGGGCAAGTCGAGGGTAGGTTAGCCTAACCTCACACCGATCAACAGAGTCGGGTCGCCGAGGGGTGGATCACACTGCCGCCGGGGTACGCGGCGGGTACGCGGACAGCAAGGAGCCCGCCACCCCGGTGCCGGGCGACGGGCAGACGTCCATGCCGTTTCGTACGGACAGGAAACCCCCTCTCCGCGAGGGCAGGTGACGATCGCGCCCGCCGCACACGGTTCGGTGCGGCGGGCGCGGGGGAGGGGGCGGCGGGTCTCAGCCGCCGATGCCCAGTTCGCGGGCGATCAGCATGCGCTGGACCTCGCTGGTGCCCTCGCCGATCTCCAGGATCTTGGAGTCGCGCCACATGCGGGCGACCGGGTACTCGTTCATGAAGCCGTAGCCGCCGTGGATCTGGGTGGCCTCGCGGGCGTTGTCGACGGCGACCGTGGAGGAGTACAGCTTGGCGATGGCCGCCTCCTTCTTGAAGGGTTCGCCCAGGACCAGGCGGGAGGCGGCGTCGCGCCAGCCGATGCGGGCCATGTGGGCGCGCGTCTCCATGTCGGCGATCTTGAACTGGATGGCCTGGTTGTCGGCGATCGGCCGGCCGAAGGCGTGACGTTCCTTCGCGTACTTCACCGACTCGTCGACACAGCCCTGTGCGAGGCCGGTGGCGAGGGCGGCGATGGCGACCCGGCCCTCGTCGAGGATGCGGAGGAACTGGGCGTAGCCGCGGCCCTCCTCGCCGAGGAGGTTCTCCACCGGGACGCGGACGTCGTCGAAGGACAGCTCGCGGGTGTCCGAGGCGTTCCAGCCGACCTTCGAGTACGGGGCGGCGACGGTGAAGCCCGGGGTGCCGGACGGGACGATGATCGAGGAGATCAGCGGGCGGCCGTCGGGCTTGCGGCCGGTGACCGCGGTGACCGTCACCAGGCCGGTGATGTCGGTGCCGGAGTTGGTGATGAAGCACTTCGAGCCGTTGATGACCCAGTGGTCGCCGTCCCGGACGGCGGTGGTGCGGGTGCCGCCCGCGTCCGAGCCCGCGCCCGGCTCGGTGAGGCCGAAGGCGCCCAGCATCTCGCCGGCGCAGAGCTTGGGCAGCCACTGCCGCTTCTGCTCCTCGGTGCCGAAGAGGTGCAGCGGCATGGCGCCGAGGGAGACGCCCGCCTCCAGGGTGATGGCGACGGAGGAGTCGACGCGGGCCAGTTCCTCCAGGGCGATGCCGAGGGCGAGGTAGTCGCCGCCCATGCCGCCGTACTCCTCGGGGAACGGCAGGCCGAAGAGGCCCATGCGGCCCATCTCGGCGACGATCTCGTACGGGAACTCGTGCCGCTCGTAGTAGTCGCCGATCTTCGGCGCCACCACGTCGTGGGCGAACTGCTCGACGGTGCGGCGCAGTTCCTGGTGCTCCGCGGAGAGCCGGTGGTCGAGGGACATGGTGATCGTCACTCCTTGTGGGAGAGGGCGCGGACGGTGCGGGACGGGCTCGGCCGGCCCAGTTGTTCGGCCATCCACACGCTCGTGGCGGTGAGGGCGGCCAGGTCGACCCCGGTCTCGATGCCGAGGCCGTCGAGCATCCACACCAGGTCCTCGGTGGCGAGGTTGCCGGTGGCGGACTTGGCGTACGGGCAGCCGCCGAGGCCGCCCGCGGAGGCGTCCACGGTGGTCACGCCGTGCCGCAGCGCGGCGAGCGTGTTGGAGAGCGCCTGCCCGTAGGTGTCGTGGAAGTGCACGGCGAGGCGGGAGGTGGCCACCCCGGCCTCGTTCAGCTCCTGGAGGAGCCGCCCCACATGGCCGGGGGTGGCGACGCCGATGGTGTCGCCGAGGCTGAGTTCGTCGCAGCCCATGTCGGCGAGCGCCTTGGTGACGCGGACGGTCTGCTCGACGGGGACGGCGCCCTCCCAGGGGTCGCCGAAGCACATCGACAGATAGCCGCGGACCTTCAGGCCCGCCTCTATGGCCCGGACGACGACCGGCTCGAACATGGCGAGGGCCTCGTCGACGGTCCGGTTGAGGTTGGCCTTGGCGAAGGACTCGGTGGCGGAGGCGAAGACGGCGACCTCGCGGGCGCCGAGCGCGAGCGCCCGGTCGAGGCCGCGCTCGTTCGGCACGAGGACGGGCAGGCGTACGGGCAGGCCGTTCACGAGGGGGAACAGCGCTTCCGCGTCGGCCAGTTGGGGCACCCACTTCGGGTGCACGAAGCTGGTCGCCTCGACGGTGGAAAGACCGGCACCGGCGAGCCGGCGGATGAACTCCGCCTTCACCTCGGTCGGGACGGCCGTCTTCTCGTTCTGCAGCCCGTCGCGCGGACCCACCTCGTGGATCCGGACCCGGGTGGGCAGCGACGGGTCGGGGACGGTCATGGGCAGGGTCATTCCGCGGCCTCCTCGCGGGGCGTCACCACGGCCAGGATCTGGTCCATGGCGACGGTCGTGCCGGGCGTGACGTCCAGCTCGGTGACGGTGCCGGCGTGCGGGGCGGAGATGACGTGCTCCATCTTCATCGCCTCGACGACGAGCAGGCTCTGTCCCGCCTCCACCTCGTCCCCGACCGCCACCTTCACGACGGTGACGGTCCCGGGCATCGGCGCGGCGAGCGTGTCCGCCCCGCCGTGCCGGGCCCCGGAGAGCGCGGCGGCCACGGGGTCGTGGTCCTGGACGTGCCAGGAGTCGCCGTCGCGGCCGAGCCAGGCGCCGGCCCGGCGGAAGGTGTGGGTGACGCCGTCGAGGGTGACGGTCACGCCGGTGTCGGTGACGCGGGCGCCCGCCGGTGCCTCCACCGTGACGGGTTCGAGTCCCGCTGCTCGCAGCGGGAAGGCGAGCGGCTTCGGCGTGCCGCCGAGGCGCCAGCCGTTCGGCACGTCGAACGGGTCGGTCCAGCCGTCGCGCGGCCGCGGCGCCAGCCCGGCCCGGCGTACGGCGGCCGCCGCCGCGTACACCTCCGCCGGTACGCCCTCCGGGACCAGCGACTCCGCGTCGCGCTCCACCAGGCCCGTGTCCATCGCGCCCGACACCACGTCCGGGTGGGCCAGCAGGCGGCGCAGGAAGCCCGCGTTGGTGGGGACGCCGAGGGTGGTCAGGTCCGCCAGGGCCGCGCGGAGCTTGCGCAGGGCCGTGGGGCGGTCCTTCGCGTGGACGATGACCTTCGACAGCATCGGGTCGTAGAGCGACGAGACCTCGGAGCCCTCCAGGAGGCCGGAGTCCGTCCGGACGCCGTCGCCCGAGGGCTCGTGGAGGGCGAGGACCGTGCCGCCGGACGGGAGGAAGCCGCGGGAGGGGTCCTCCGCGCAGATGCGGGCCTCGACCGCCCAGCCGTCGAGGCGGACGTCGTCCTGGGTGAAGTCGAGCGGTTCGCCGGCGGCCACCCGCAGCTGCCACTCCACCAGGTCCAGGCCGGTGATCAGCTCGGTCACCGGGTGCTCGACCTGGAGGCGGGTGTTCATCTCCATGAAGTAGTACGCGGACGGGTCGCCGCCCGGGACGATGAACTCGACCGTGCCCGCGCCGACGTAGCCGCAGGACCGGGCCGCCTCGACGGCCGCCGCGCCCATCGCGGCGCGGGTCGCCTCGTCGAGGAGGACGCTCGGCGCCTCCTCGATGATCTTCTGGTGGCGGCGCTGGAGCGAGCACTCGCGCTCGCCCAGGTGCACCACGTTCCCGTGCGCGTCCGCCAGGACCTGGATCTCGATGTGCCGGGGACGGTCGATCCACCGCTCCACCAGGAGCGTGTCGTCGCCGAAGGAGGCGCGGGCCTCCCGGCGGGCCGCCGCGATCTCCTCGTCCAGGACGGTCAGGTCGCGCACCAGGCGCATGCCCTTGCCGCCGCCGCCCGCGCTGGGCTTGAGCAGCACGGGCGCGCCCATCTCCCGCGCGGCCTCGGCCACCCGGGGGTCGGCGTCGCCGGGGACGACGGGCACGCCGGCCGCCTTCACGGTCTCCTTGGCGCGGATCTTGTCGCCCATGAGGGAGATCGCCTCGGCGGACGGGCCGATGAAGACGAGCCCGGCGTCGGCGCAGGCGCGGGCGAAGGCCGCGTTCTCCGCGAGGAAGCCGTAGCCGGGGTGGACGGCCTGCGCGCCGGTGCGGCGGGCCGCGTCCAGGAGGGCGGGCACGGAGAGGTACGACTCCGAGGCCGCCGCGGGCCCGATCCGTACCGCCGTGTCCGCCTCCCGCACGTGCCGGGCGTCGGCGTCCGCGTCGCTGTACACCGCCACCGAGCGGACGCCGAGGGCGCGCAGGGTGCGGATGACGCGGACCGCGATCTCGCCCCGGTTGGCGACGAGGACGGTGTCGAACATCTGCTGCATCGTCAGGGTCCTCACATCCGGAAGACGCCGAACTGGGGGTCACCCAGGGGCGCGTTGGCACAGGCGGTCAGCGCGAGACCCAGCACCTGCCGGGTCTCCAGCGGGTCGATCACGCCGTCGTCCCAGAGGCGGGCGGTCGCGTAGTAGGCGCTGCCCTGCGTCTCGTACTGCTCGCGGATCGGCGCCTTGAAGGTCTCCTCCTCCTCGGCGCTCCAGGCGTCGCCGAGCTGGTCGCGCTTGACCGTGGCGAGGACCGAGGCGGCCTGCTCGCCGCCCATGACGGAGATCTTGGCGTTCGGCCACATCCACAGGAAGCGGGGGGAGTAGGCCCGGCCGCACATCGAGTAGTTGCCCGCGCCGAAGGAGCCGCCGACGACGACCGTCAGCTTCGGCACGCGCGTGGTGGCGACGGCGGTGACCATCTTGGCGCCGTGCTTGGCGATGCCGCCGTGCTCGTACGCCTTGCCGACCATGAAGCCGGTGATGTTCTGGAGGAAGACCAGCGGGATGCCGCGCTGGTCGCACAGCTCGATGAAGTGCGCGCCCTTCTGGGCGGACTCGGCGAACAGGATGCCGTTGTTGGCGACGATCCCGACCGGGTGGCCGTGGATCCGGGCGAAGCCGGTGACCAGCGTCTGCCCGTACTCGGACTTGAACTCCTGGAAGCGGGAGCCGTCCACCACGCGGGCGATGACCTCGCGCACGTCGTACGGGGTGCGGGAGTCGACCGGCACCGCGCCGTACAGGCCGTACGGGTCGACCTTCGGCTCCTCGGCCGGCTCGACCTTCCACGGCAGCGGGCCCCGCTCGGGCAGGGTCGCCACGATGTTGCGGACGATCCGCAGGGCGTGCGCGTCGTCCTCCGCGAGGTGGTCGGTGACGCCGGAGATGCGCGAGTGGACCTCGCCGCCGCCCAGCTCCTCCGCCGTGACGACCTCTCCGGTGGCGGCCTTCACCAGCGGCGGCCCGCCGAGGAAGATCGTCCCCTGGTTCCGGACGATCACGGCCTCGTCGCTCATCGCCGGGACGTACGCGCCGCCGGCCGTGCAGGAGCCCATGACGGCCGCGATCTGCGGGATGCCGGCGCCGGACATCCGGGCCTGGTTGTAGAAGATCCGCCCGAAGTGCTCGCGGTCCGGGAAGACCTCGTCCTGCATCGGCAGGAACGCGCCGCCGGAGTCGACCAGGTAGAGGCAGGGGAGACGATTCTCCAGCGCCACCTCCTGGGCCCGGAGGTGCTTCTTCACCGTCATCGGGTAGTAGGTGCCGCCCTTGACGGTCGCGTCGTTGGCGACGATCACGCACTCGCGGCCGCTGACCCGCCCGACGCCCGCGATCACACCGGCGGCCGGGGCCTGGTCGCCGTACATGCCGTTCGCCGCCAGCGGCGCCAGCTCCAGGAACGGCGAGCCCGGGTCGAGGAGGGTGTCCACCCGGTCGCGCGGCAGCAGCTTCCCGCGCGCGGTGTGCCGGGCCCGGGACTTCTCACCGCCTCCGAGGGCGGCCTGGGCGAGCTTGGCGCGCAGGGTCGCGGCCAGCTCGTGGTGCGCCGCCTCGTTGGCCCGCCAGGCCGGCGAGGCGGGATCCGCCGCACTCGACAGCACAGGTGCCTGCTGCATCGACCGATCTCCCTTGTTCGGTTAATGAGCGTTAACGTACGCGGTCCAGGTTAACGACCGCTAACCGGGTTGTCTAGAATCGAATCCATGACCACGAGCCCGACCCGGATGGACGCGCCGACCCGTCGCGAGCAGATCCTCAAGGAGGCCGCCCGCCTCTTCGCCGAGCGCGGGTTCCACGGCGTGGGCGTCGACGAGATAGGGGCCGCCGTCGGCATCAGCGGCCCCGGCCTCTACCGCCACTTCCCCGGCAAGGACGCGATGCTCGCGGAACTCCTCGTCGGCATCAGCGAGCGGCTGCTCGACGGCGGCCGGCTCCGGGCCGCCGCCTCGGACGGCGACCCGGCGGCGCTGCTCGCCTCCCTCATCGACGGCCACATCGACTTCGCCCTCGACGACCGGCCGCTCATCACCCTCCACGACCGCGAGCTCGACCGCCTCAAGGAGGAGGACCGCAAGCGGGTCCGGCAGCTCCAGCGGCAGTACGTCGAACTGTGGGTGGACGTCGTCCGCGCCCTGCACCCGGAGGCGGGCGAGCCGGAGGTCCGGGCCGCCGTCCACGCCGTCTTCGGCCTCCTCAACTCCACCCCCCACCTCGGCACCCCGCTGGCCCGCGCCGACCTGGAACGCCTGCTGCGGAACCTGGCCCACGGCGCCCTGGACGCCCTGACCGTCTGACGCCCGGCGGGCCCGCGGGGCTCGGGTTCAGCGGGTCGCGGTGCCCGCCGGACCCGTGCGGCGCAGCACCAGCGCGATGACCAGGCCGGCCGCCGCGCACCCCGCGAGGACCAGGAAGGCGGCGGCGATCCCGGAGGCGGTGGCGTCCGCGGCCGGGGCGCCCGCCGCCAGGCGCCCGTCGGTCCGGGCCGCCAGGACGGTGCCGACGACGGCGATGCCGAGGGCGGCGCCGCTCTCGTTGAAGGTGTTCAGCAGTCCGGAGCCGACGCCGGACTCCGCCGCCCCGACGTACGAGGTGCCGACCCCGAACAGCGGCACGAAGCAGGCCGGCAGGCCCGCGCCGATCACCGCCAGCGCCACGACCGTCAGCGCGACGGACCCGCCGCCTGCGGCGAGGACCCCCGCGCCGGCGAGCTGGAGCCCGGACCCGACCGCGTACGTCCCGCCGGGGCCCAGCCGCCCGGCGAGCGCGGGGACGGCCACGGCCGCGCCGAGCGCCGCGAGGCCCATGGGCAGCAGGGAGAGGCCGGCGGCGAAGGCGCTCATGCCGTGGACCCGCTGGAAGGACTGGCTGGCGAGGTAGGAGCTGCTGATCATCACCGCGGCGACCAGGACGAGCCCGGCGCAGGCCAGCGCGTAGCCCGGCCTGCGCAGCAGGTGCAGCGGGAGCAGCGGGTCGGCCGCCCCCAGCTCCATGCGGGTGACCAGGGCGAGGAGCGCGGCGGCGGAGCCGAGGGCGAGCCAGGCGGTGGTGTCGCCGAACCCCTCGTGCAGCCGGATCAGGCCGAACGAGAGGGCGGCCAGGCCGGCCGTGGCGACGATCGCGGAGGGGAGGCGGAGCCGGCGGCCGGAGCCGGTGCGGAGCGGTGGCGTGGCGCGCAGGGCCCCGGCGAACGCGGCGGCGCAGACCGGCAGGTTGATGAGGAAGGCCCAGCGCCAGCCGGCCGTGGTGACGATCAGCCCGCCGAGGACGACGCCGAGCGTGGCGCCGATCACGCCGAGTCCGCTCCAGGTGGTGAGCGCGATCCCGCGCCGCTCCTCGTCCCGGTAGACCTCCAGGAGGATCGAGAGGGCGCCCGCGGAGAGCAGCGCGGCGCCGGCCCCCTGCGCGGCGCGTCCGGCGATCAGCGTGCCCGGGCCGGCCGCGAGGCCGCAGAGCGCGGAGGCGGCGGCGAAGAGGGCGAGGCCGGAGAGGAAGGTGCGGCGCCGGCCGAACACGTCCGACACGCGCCCGCCGAAGAGCAGCAGGCTGCCGAAGAGGAGGACGTAGGCGCTGATCGTCCACTGGAGGGCCGTGCGGCCGGCGGGCAGGTCCGCCCCGATGGTGGGGAGGGCGACGTTCACGACCGTCGAGTCGAGCATCACCATCAGCTGGGCGGCGCCGACGACCACGAGGGTGGTCCAGGGGGCGGCGGCGACCGGTGCGGGGGGTGCGGATGTCCGGAGGCTCATGGGGGTCCCTTCTCGCACGAGCACGGATGGCGATCTATCGATCTATGCGCATGCATCGAATTAGTGGAAGCCGCACGCTACATCCATGCGCATGCATAGACAAGCCTCGGGTGGACGCCTAGGATCGGAGCGTGACCGATGCACCCCTGACCGACCGCTGGATGGCCACGGTCCGCGCCGGCGCGCAGATCGTCCAGGCCGCGGAGCGCCGCCTCTCCGACGCGTACGGCCTGTGCGTCAGCGCCTTCGAGATCATGGACGTGATGGACCGGGAGGGCGACTGGCTCCGCGCCGGCGAGCTGAGCGCCCGCGTCTCCCGCAGCCAGCCCCAGGTCTCCCGGCTGCTCGCGCAGATGGTCGGCGCCGGCTACGTGGAGCGCCGGCCCTGCGCCACCGACCGCCGGGGCTTCGACGTGCGGCTCACCCCGGCGGGGCGGGGCGTCTTCGCCGAATCCACCGCCACCATGGAGGAGTTGCTGGACGAGCTGGCCGGCGCCGCCCCGGAGGTGGCCGGACTGCTGGCCCCGGTCGGCCGGAGTGCGGGCGTCCGGCACGGCGGGGGCTCCGGCCCGGCAGAATGAGCCCCATGCCGATACTCAGCCGTGACGCCCTCGTCGAGCACCTCCTCCGCAGCCGCATCGCGGGGGACGTCGCCACGCCCCGTGAGAACAACCTGGACCACTACCGGAAGCTCGCCAACGGCGACCGGCACTACTGGCTCGGTCTGGAGCTCGGCGACCGGTGGACGGACGAGCAGGACGTCCTCGCCGTGATGGCGGAGCGCTGCGGCGTCGTCGACGACCCCGCCCACCGCGTCGGCCAGGACACCATCGACCCCGAGCTGACCGTGGACGCCCTGGACCGGATGGCCGCCCGGCTGAAGCAGGCCGCCGCGGGGCGCGAGCGGGTGCTGTTCGCGACCGGCCACCCCGGCGCGCTGATCGACGCGCACAGCCGGGTCGCCGCCGCGCTCCGGGCGCAGGGCTGCGACATCGTGCGGATCCCGGGCGGGCTCGTCGCCGACGAGGGGTACGTCGTGCAGTTCGCGGACGTCGCCGTCTTCGAGCGCGGCGCCAGCCTCTGGCACACCCACTCGCCCGAGCCGATGAACGCGATCCTCGACGGCCTCGCCCTGCTCGGCGAGGCCGCGCCGGACCTGGTCGTCGCGGACCACGGCTGGGCCGGCCGCGCCGCCCAGCGCGGCATCGACTCCGTCGGCTACGCGGACTGCAACGACCCGGCGCTCTTCCTCGGCGAGGCCGAGGGGACGATGAAGGTGACCGTCCCGCTCGACGACCACGTCGTGGACCCGCGCTTCTACGAGCCGATGACGGCCTATCTGCTGAACGCCGCAGGGCTGCTCGGCTAGGACGGGCTGCTCGGCGAGGACGGGCTGCTCGGCGAGGGCGGGCCCGGCGTCGGGTCCAGGTACACCCGGCGCACCGAGGGGAAGCGGGCCCGCAGCCGCGTCTCGGCCTGCTCGCAGGCCCGCTCGACCTCGGCGGCCGTCACCACGTCCCGGAAGTCGACCTTCGCGGCGATCAGGACCTCGCCGGGGCCCTGGATCAGGGTGATGAGGTCCAGGACGTCCACCACGTGCGGGACGCCCAGCAGTTCCTCCCGCACCTCCGCCCGCATCGGGCGCGGCAGCGGGCGGCCGATGAGGAGCTGGGCGTTGGCGTGGCCCAGCGTCCAGGCCACGTACACCAGCAGGCAGCCGATCAGGATCGAGGCGACGCCGTCCCAGACGCCGGAGCCGGTGATCTGGCCGCCGAGCAGGCCGCCCGCGGCGAGCATCAGGCCGGCGAGGGCGGCCGAGTCCTCCAGGACGACCGCCTTGACGGTGGTGTCGGGGGTGAGCCGCAGGTACCGGGCGAACGGCGCCCGCATCCGTTCCGCCTCCGCCTTGACCTGCTTGACGCCGGTGCGCAGCGAGAAGCCCTCCAGGACGAAGGAGACGGTGAGGACGACGTAGGAGACGAGCGGGTCGCCCAGCTCCTCGCCGTGGGTGAGGGTGTGGATGCCGTCGTAGACCGAGAAGACGGCGCCGCCGACGAAGGTGGCGACGGCGGCGAGCATCGCCCACACGTACCGCTCGCCCGCGTGGCCGACGGGATGGTCCTCGTCGGCGGGCTTCTCGCTCCGCTTGAGCGCGGTGAGCAGCATGACCTCGGTGACCGTGTCGGCGACCGAGTGGGCCGCCTCCGACAGCATCGCGCTCGACCCGCTGATGACGCCGGCGACGGCCTTGGCGGCCGCGATCCCGAGGTTCGCGACCGCCGCCACGATCACCGTGAAGGTGCTCTCACCGTTGTCAGCCATGATCGGACGGTATGTCCGACCGTCAGCGCGGGACGCGAACGACACCCTCCTGGATGACGGAGATCGCGAGCCGCCCGTCCTGGGTCCAGATCCGGGCCTGGCCGAGGCCGCGCCCGCCGGAGGCGGACGGCGACTCCTGGTCGTACAGGAGCCATTCGTCGGCCCGGAACGGCCGGTGGAACCACATGGCGTGGTCGAGCGAGGCGCCGACCACGTCGCCGACGGCCCAGCCGCCCCGCCCGTGGGCGAGGAGCACCGAGTCGAGCAGCGTCATGTCGGAGACGTAGGTGGCGAGCACGACGTGCAGCAGGGGGTCGTCGGAGAGCTTGCCGTGGGTGCGGAACCAGACCTGCGAGCGCGGTTCGCGCGGCTCGCCGACGGAGCCCCACGGCGGGGCCTCGGCGTACCGCAGGTCGACCGCCGCGCGGGCCTCGATCAGCCGCCGGGCGACCTTCTCCGGCAGGTGCCGGGGCAGCATCTCCTCGGCGGTCGGCAGCGACTCCGGGTCGGGCGCGGCCGGCATCTCCGCCTGGTGGTCGAGCCCCTCCTCGTACGTCTGGAAGGACGCGGAGAGGTGGAAGATCGGCTGTCCGTGCTGGATGGCCACCACCCGGCGGGTGGTGAAGGAGCGGCCGTCGCGGATCCGGTCGACCTCGTAGACGATCGGCGCCCCGGGGTCGCCCGGTACGAGGAAGTACGCGTGGAGCGAGTGGGCGAGCCGGTCCGCGGGGACGGTCCGGCCCGCGGCGACCAGCGCCTGGGCGGCCACCTGGCCGCCGAAGACGCGGGGGACGATCGCGGACCGGGACTGTCCCCGGAAGATGTCCTGCTCGATCCGCTCCAGGTCGAGCAGGGCGAGCAGGTCATCCAACGCGGAGTGCGCTTCGGGCACTTACAGGCCCATCGACTTGGCGATGATCGACTTCATGATCTCGCTGGTGCCGCCGTAGATGCGGTTGACGCGGTTGTCGGCGTACAGGCGGGCGATCGGGTACTCGTTCATGTAGCCGTAGCCGCCGTGCAGCTGGAGGCAGCGGTCGATCACGCGGTGCGCGACCTCGGTGCAGAAGAGCTTGGCGGAGGCGGCCTCGGCCGGGGTCAGCTCGTGCGCGTCCAGGGCCTCCAGGGCGCGGTCGGCGACGGCCTCGGCGGCGTCCACCTCGGCCTGGCAGGCGGCCAGCTCGAACTTGGTGTTCTGGAAGGACGCGACCGGCTGGCCGAAGACCGTGCGCTCCTGCACGTACTGCTGGGCGAAGCGGACGGCGGCCTTGGCCTGGGCGTAGGCGCCGAAGGCGATGCCCCAGCGCTCGGAGGCGAGGTTGTGGCCGAGGTAGGAGAAGCCCTTGCCCTCCTCGCCGAGCAGGTCCTCGACGGGGACCTTGACGTCGACGAAGGCGAGCTCGGCGGTGTCGGAGGTGCGCAGGCCGAGCTTGTCGAGCTTGCGGCCGATCGAGTAGCCCTCGGACTTGGTGTCGACGGCGAAGAGCGAGATGCCGAAGCGGCGGTCCTCGGCCGTCGGGGCGGAGGTGCGGGCGCAGACGATGACGCGGTCGGCGTGGACGCCGCCGGTGATGAAGGTCTTGGCGCCGTTGAGGACGTAGTGGGTGCCGTCCTCGGAGAGCTTGGCGGTGGTCTTCATGCCCGCGACGTCGGAGCCGGTGCCCGGCTCGGTCATCGCGAGGGCCCACATCTCCTCGCCGGTGACGAACTTCGGCAGGTAGCGCTTCTTCTGGTCCTCGGTGGCGAGCATCTTGATGTACGGCAGGGCGAGCAGCACGTGCACGCCGGAACCGCCGAAGGAGACGCCCGCGCGGGAGGTCTCCTCGTAGAGGACGCCCTCGAACTTGTGGGTGTCGAGACCGGCGCCGCCGAATTCCTCCGGCACGTTGATGCCGAAGATGCCCAGCTCGCCGAGCTTGTAGTAGAAGTCGCGCGGCGCCTGGCCGGCCGCGAACCACTCGTCGTAGACGGGGACGACCTCGGCCTCGATGAAGGCCCGGATGGTCTCCCGGAACGCCTCGTGGTCCTCGTTGAATACGGTACGGCGCACGGTGCGACTCCTCCGGTGTGCGGTCCTGCTGTCTAAGCGCTTGCTCAGTCTGTCGTCTTCGAAGTTACCCAGCGGTCACCCAGCCTGTCCAGACTCCTCACCTGTGATCCAGGCCCGTTCCACGGAGTCGTACCCGTACAGGGGCCTCCCCTTCGCCCCGCTGGTCCGAAAGGGTGCCCCGTCCTCGTCCCCGATCCGGACCGTGCCCGTCCGCCCCTCCGCGCTCCACTCCAGTTCCAGGTACCAGCGGCAGTCGCACCCCGCCGTCCGCGCCGAGATCAGCAGCTCCTCCGGATCGGCGGCGGTGACCGCGTAAGGGAAGGCGACCGCGGGCAGTGTCCGGCCCTCCTGCCCGGAGGCGTCGTAGCCGTCCAGCGCCCGCGCCACCGGCCGCGGCCGGTCCAGGTCCACCTCGAAACGGCGCGGCGTCACCGCCCCGCCGCACCCGTCGTCCATCCGGTACGCCGCCCACGGCGGCGGCGCCGCGCGTCCCACCACGCGCACGTGCAGCGCCTGGAGCACCACCGCCGCCGCGCCCTTCCCCTGCACCGACACCCGCACCAGCGTCTCCCCGCCGTGCACCGCCCCCTGCGCCGCCGCCCAGCTCCGCGCGTCGGCCGCCTCCGGCGGGGGAGGGGGCGTCCGCTCCACGAGGTAGGTGTGCCCGCACCCGTAGCTCCAGAGGTGCGAGGCGACGGTCCACGTCAACGGCGCGGGCGCCGGAGCCTCCGTCCTCCCGGGCAGGAGTACGGCTCCGAGCGTCACCGCCCCCACGACCGCGAGCGCCCCGCCGACCAGGCCCACCCACGCCCACCGCCGGCGCCGTCCCCCGGACGGGAGGCCCGAGGGGGCACCCCCGGCCGCCGGCCGCGCGTCCACCGGCCCGTCAGCCGGCTCGCCCGGCTCGCCCGGCGGGGCGGTCGTGGCGGTCGGCGCCGGCGGGGGCACGCGCGCGTGCCCGGGCGCGGGAGCCGGAGCGGGGGCCGGCGCGGGAGCGCCCCCGGTGCGGCCTGCCTCCGGGACCGGCGGGCGCCGCGCCCGGTCCGCCGCCGCCCAGGCGGCCTCCAGGGCGCGCCGCTCCTCCTCGTCCGCCCCGCACAGCGCGGCCAGCCGGGCGATCACGGCGAACTCCTCCGGGACGGTCGCGCCGGAGCAGTAGCGGTGGAGCGTGGACGCGCTCGCGTTCAGCCGCCGGCCCAACGCCTCGTAACTCCGCCCGTCCCGCGCCTTCAGCGCGCGCACCAGCCTCGCGAACTCCTCGACGGCGGCGTCCTTCGGCATTCCATCCCCCTCGGCCGTGTCCCACGCCCTTCACGTCTTCCCACGTCAGCAGGGGTGGAATGGTTCCGGGACGGCTGGTGGGCGCGGCGCCGTTGCCCGCGGCGGCCGGTGGCCCGAGGCTGGTGGGAGCACTGACCGAACGACCCGACGGGGGATCCACCACCATGACCAGGTTCCGTACCGCGCTCGCCGCCACCGCCGCTGCCGCCCTGGGGCTCGCCGCCCTCGCCGCCGCCCCGGCGCAGGCCGCCGCCCTGCCCGCCTTCCTCTCCGCCTCCCAGATGCCGCCGTCGTCGACGCCGTGGACCGCCACCCCGGTCTTCAACGGCGTGCCGGAGAACGGCGGCGCCCTCTGCGCCGAGTACAAGATCCCGGCGCAGAACACCCGCTACCGCGAGTTCAGCACCGAGCTCGACACCAACGGCGTCCAGATCACCACCGTCGCCCGCACCGAGGCCGACGCCGTGAAGCTGGTCGACACCCTCCGCACCTCGCTCGCCGGCTGCGGCACCCGCCTGGAGCAGCAGAACCCGGGCCTGAACGCCGTCAGCGCCTACCAGGGCAAGCTCGCCGTCGAGGAGGGCGCCTGGGTCTACAGCCTGGACACCGACGACCCGCAGATCGGCAACACCGACATCCACCTCTTCTCCGTCGGCCGCGACGGCCGCACCGTCACCTTCGTCCGCTGGGGCCAGATGGGCGACCTCGCCGACGCCCCGCTGACCGGCTTCCGCACGACGACGAAGACCGCCGTCAACAAGCTCTACTGAGCCCGGCCGAGCGCGAACCACAGCTCCATCCGCACGTCCGGATCGTCCAGGTCGCGGTCGAGGAGGACCGCGCAGCGGGCGATCCGCTGCCGGACCGTGTTGCGGTGGACGCCCAGCGCGGCGGCCGTGCGGTCCCAGCTGCCGTGCAGGGACAGCCAGGTGCGCAGCGTCTCCGCCTGCGCCTCGCCGAGGGGAGCGAGGAGCACGCGCGCGTGGGCGGCGGCCTCCGCCGGGTCGACCAGACCGGCGAGGCCGTTCGCGCGGTGGCGGACCAGGGCCGACCGGGTCGCCTCCGCCCGCCGCAGCGCCCGGCCCGCCTGCGCGTCGGCCGCCGGGAGGGCGGACGGCCCGGCCGGTGCGGAGACGCCGAGGGTCCAGCCGGGCGGGGCCGTCACGGGCGCGTCCGGCGGCAGCAGGAGCCGTACCGGCGGGCCCGCGTCGACCAGGTCCGTGCCCAGCGCCGCCGCCAGGCCGGCCGCCGCGAACGGGGTGCCGTCGCCGCCCCGGGCGTGCACCACCGTCCACGGGCCGGGGGAGAGGGCGGCCGCCGCCTCCGCCGCCGGGGCGCCCAGCAGCAGCCGGGTCAGCACCCCGTCCCGCACCGCCGCGTCGGTCGCCCGGTGCGGTGCGGTCAGCAGCGAGAGCAGCACCACCGCCACCCCGGCGACCGTGTGGTCGCCGGGGTCGCGGCGCTCCGTCGCCACGCCGAGGGCGAGCCTGTCACCGCCGCCGAGGGCGTACGCGGCGAGCCGCAGCCCCGCTTCCTCGCCGCTCGCCGACGCGGGCCCGGGACCGGGCGCCACCAGGCCCGCCAGCTCGGCGAGCGCCCCGGCGGCCGCCGCCGGAACCTCCCGGCCCGCCGCCGCCCGCTCCGTGCCGTCCCCGCCGTACAGCACCGCCCGGCCGCCGAGCCGGGAGGCCAGCGCGTGCAGGACGGCCGGGACCGGCGCCGGACGGGCCGCGGCCGTCGCCAGGGACTGCTGCGCCTCCGTCACCCGGCGCAGCTCCGACAGCCTGGCCTCCGCCATCAGCCGCCACAGCGCCCGCGCCACCGCCGCGAACGGCGTCCCGGGCTCCACCTCCACCAGCGGGAGCCCGTGCCGGACGCACGCCTCGACCAGCTCCGCCGGCACCGTGTCGTACACCGGCGTCACCCCGAAACCGAGCGCCGCCGCCCCCGCCTCCACCACCCGCTCGACGAACCGCGCCGGATCCGCCAGCTGCACCCCCGCCGTCAGCAGCAGCTCGCCGCCGAGCAGATACGGATACGGGTCGGCCATCTCCGAGGTGTGCACCCCGTGCAGCGCCACCTCGTCCGTGCCGGTCAGCAGCCGCAGCCCCAGCTCCCGGCGGGCCAGCAGCGCCGCGAGCGGCACCGGCGGCGCCGGAGGGGTGGAGTCCGGATCGATGCGCGCCATGGGCATGGTCCTTCCGTACATCTCCCGCCCCGACAGTGGAGGAAACGTACACTTCAATGTGGCTTTCGGGCGACTTACCGTCGAGCCGGACCCCGACGACAGCCAGGAGGCACCCCCCATGAGCAGCAGCGACCAGAACACCCCGCGCGGCCCGATCGACTCGTCCCGCGTCCCGCGGTACGCCGGTCCCGCGACGTTCGCCCGGCTGCCGCGGCTCGACGAGGTCGGCACCGCCGACATCGCCGTGGTCGGCGTCCCCTTCGACTCCGGCGTCTCCTACCGCCCCGGCGCCCGCTTCGGCGGCAACGCCATCCGCGAGGCCTCCCGCCTGCTGCGCCCGTACAACCCGGCGCAGGACGCCTCCCCGTTCGCCCTCGCGCAGGTCGCCGACGGCGGCGACATCGCCGTCAACCCGTTCAACATCAACGAGGCCGTCGAGACCATCGAGGCCGCCGCCGACGAGCTCCTCGGCACCGGCGCCCGCATGATGACCCTCGGCGGCGACCACACCATCGCCCTCCCGCTGCTCCGCTCGGTCGCCAAGAAGCACGGCCCGGTCGCCCTGCTCCACTTCGACGCCCACCTGGACACCTGGGACACCTACTTCGGCGCCGAGTACACCCACGGCACCCCGTTCCGCCGCGCCGTCGAGGAGGGCATCCTCGACACCGAGGCCCTGTCGCACGTCGGCACCCGCGGCCCGCTCTACGGCAAGCAGGACCTGACCGACGACGAGAAGATGGGCTTCGGCATCGTCACGTCGGCGGACATCTACCGCCGCGGCGCCGACGAGGTCGCCGACCAGCTCCGCCAGCGCATCGGCGACCGCCCGCTGTACATCTCCATCGACATCGACTGCCTCGACCCGGCCCACGCCCCCGGCACCGGCACCCCCGAGGCGGGCGGCATGACCTCCCGCGAGCTCCTGGAGATCCTCCGCGGCCTCTCCTCCTGCAACCTGGTCTCCGCGGACGTCGTCGAGGTCGCCCCGGCGTACGACCACGCGGAGATCACCGCGGTCGCCGCCTCGCACACGGCGTACGAACTGACCACGATCATGAGCCGCCAGATCGCGGCGAACCGATAATTCCCGGGGGTGCCCGGCCCGGCGGGGCCGGGCACCCGTCGCGTACGAGACCGACCACGCCCGGAGGAACCGGCCCATGACCCACGACCACGACCTGGTCCTGCGCCCCACGCCCGCGCAGACGGAGGCCGCCCTCGCCCCGCCGCCCGGCCGCACCGGCGGCGACCTCGTCATCGAGACCCTCACCGGCCTCGGCGCGAGCACCGTCTTCGGTCTCCCCGGCCAGCACGCCCTCGGCATGTTCGACGCGCTGCGCCGCTCCTCCCTCCACTACGTCGGCCTCCGCGTCGAGAACAACGCGGGCTTCGCCGCCGACGCCTACGGCCGCGTCACCGGCGAGGCCGCCCCGCTGCTGCTCTCCACCGGCCCCGGCGCGCTCATGTCGCTGGCCGCGCTCCAGGAGGCCGCCGCGGCCTCCGCGCCCGTCCTGGCCATCGCCAGCCAGGTCCCGGTCGCCGGGCTCGGCGGCGGCCGGCACGGCCATCTGCACGAGCTGCGCGACCAGCAGGCCAGCTTCCGGGACGTCGTGAAGTCCGTCCATACGGTCCGCACGCACTCCCAGATCCCGTCCGCGATCGCGGCGGCCTGGGAGTCGGCGCTCACCGCCCCGCACGGCCCCGTCTGGGTCGAGATCCCGCAGGACGTGCTCACCGCGGAGACGACGCTGCCCGTCGTCACGGCGATGGACGCGACGCCCGAGGACGTCGTCCCGCGCCCGGAGCTGACGGCGGTCGCCGCCCACCTGCTGTCGACGGCCGAACGCCCGGCGATCATCGCCGGCGGCGGGGTCGTCCGCTCGGACGCCTCCGGCAAGCTGCGGGCGCTCGCGGAGCGGCTGGACGCGCCGGTGGTGACCACCTTCGGCGGCAAGGGCGCGTTCCCGTGGAAGCACCCGCTCTCCCTCCAGTCGTGGCTGGAGGACCGGCACACCACCGACTTCCTGGAGGACGCCGACGTCCTCCTCGTCGTCGGCTCCGGCCTCGGCGAGCTGTCCTCGAACTACCACACCTTCGCCCCGCGCGGCCGGGTGATCCAGATCGAGGCGGACGCGGGGAAGCTGGAGGCCAACCACCCGGCGCTCGGCATCCACGCGGACGCGCGGCTCGCGCTCCAGGCGCTCCTGGAGACGACGGAGCCCCGCACGGACGCGACGGCCCCGGCCCGGGTCGGCGAGGTCCTGTCGAGGATCCGCACCCGCCTGGCCGCCCAGGACCTGGACCTCGAACACCGGCTGGTGGCCGCGGTCCGCGAGGCGCTCCCGTCCCGGGCGCCCAGCTTCTGGGACATGACGATCCTGTCCTACTGGGCCTGGTCGGCCTTCGACGCCCGGCACCCCAACACGATGCACTCCGCCCAGGGCGCCGGCGGCCTCGGCTACGCCTACCCGGCCGCCCTCGGCGCGGCGGCCGCGGACCCGACGACTCCGGTCCTCGCGGTCTCCGGCGACGGCGGCGCGATGTACTCGATCGCGGAGCTGGCGACGGCGCGCCAGTACGGCTTCGACGTCACCTGGCTGATCGTCGACGACGGCGGCTACGGCATCCTGCGCGAGTACATGACGGACGCGTACGGCGCGACCACCGGCACGGAGCTGGCCCGCCCCGACTTCGTGGCCCTGGCGGAGTCCTTCGGCGTCCCGGCGCTCCGCACCACCCCCGACACCCTCGCCGCGGACCTCGCGAAGTCCCTGGCCACCCCCGGCCCCTCGGTGGTGGTCCTCCCGGCCCTCCTGAGGATGTTCGAACCGACGCACCTCTGACCGACGCCGTTCGGTGCAACCTTTCGGCCCCCCGGCGGGTCCCTTCCCCCGACGGCCCGCCCGGGCCGCCAGGGAGACACGGGGGCGGGAATGCGCGTGCTGCGGGGGATCGGCGAGTTCGTCCGCGAACTGGTCGGGGAGGTCGTGCTGGAGCTGCTGGTGTGCGCGCTGGTCGGGGCGGTCCTCTTCGGCGTCGCGACCCTCGCCCTCGTGGGGTACGCCGTGAGCCCGGCCGGCACCCTCACCGCGGCCGGGCTGTTCGTGGCCTTCTCCGGATACGGGACCGTGGAGCTCCTGCGTGCTCCGGAACGTCGCCGCAAGGGTCGGCTCACCGCCGCAGCCGTCGCCGTCTCCGGCACCCTCCTGACCCTGGCCGCGCTCGCCCTCTCCTGTGGCTGCCCGTGGCCCTGGTGACCCGCCGCCCTCACCCCGTCAGGGACCCCCACGCCTTCCGGTACTCGGCGAACCGGGCCTCGTAGCCCTGGACGAACTCCTCCGCCTGCGCCTTCGTCAGCGTGCCCCGGCCCTCGCGCCCGGCGGGTATCAGCCGCGCTATGTCGCCCATGATCACGACGGCCGCGTCGGCGGCGCTCCCGCCCCGCTCCCGCGCGTCGAACAGCGGGTGCCCGATCTCCCGCAGCAGGCCCCGGCAGTCGTTGTAGGGGTTGGACGTGGTGGCGGTCACCACTCGCGCCGGCGCCTCCTCGATCCGCCCGTCCTTCGCGAGCGACCGCAGGGCCACCAGCGCGGCGAACAGCCCACCCCACCGGTACGGCGTCCCGTCCTCGACCCGTCCCACGGACGTCCCCTTCCCGTCGCACGACAGCGTTCCCCGCCTTCCTACCCAGGAGCCGGAGGTCCTAGGACTTCCGGCCGGGATTTGTTGCGGCGGGATGAAAACGCACGTCGGGCACGTTGTCGCCTTGCGGCAGACCAGGACGGACGGGAGGCGCCACGTGGTGGTGGAGCGGGAGCAGGGGTGGGCGCGGCGGCTGTGGTCGTACGCCTGGCGGTACAAGGCGGACGTGGTGCTCGCGCTCGGCTCGTCGCTGGCCGGCATGGCGCTGCTCGCGCTCGTGCCGCTCATCACCAAGGTGATCATCGACGACGTGATCGGGACCGGGAACCGGTCCCTGGCCGTGTGGACCGGGCTGCTGCTCGGCGCCGCCGTGCTCGTCTACGTCCTGACGTACATCCGGCGCTACTACGGCGGGCGCCTCGCGCTCGACGTGCAGCGGGACCTCCGGGACGACATGTACGGGACGATCCTGCGGCTCGACGGGCGGCGGCAGGACGAGCTGTCCACCGGGCAGGTCGTCGGGCGGGCCACCAGCGACCTCCAGCTGATCCAGGGCCTGCTCTTCATGCTCCCGATGACCATCGGGAACGTCCTGCTGTTCCTGATCTCGCTGGCCGTGATGGCCTGGCTGTCGATCCCGCTGACCCTCGTCGCCCTCGCCGTCGCCCCCGCCCTGTGGTGGATCGCCAAGCGCAGCCGCACCCGGCTCCACCCGGCCACCTGGGCCGCCCAGCAGGAGGCCGCCGGGGTGGCCGGCGTCGTCGACGGGGCCGTCACCGGCGTCCGGGTCGTGAAGGGCTTCGGGCAGGAGGAGCAGGAGACCGGGAAGATCCGCGAGGCGGGGCGGAAGCTGTTCGCCGCCCGGCTGCGGACCATCCGGCTGAACTCCCTCTACACCCCCGCCCTCCAGGCCGTCCCCGCCCTCGGCCAGGTCGCCGTCCTCGCGCTCGGCGGCTGGCTCGCCTACAAGGGCCAGATCACCCTCGGCACCTTCGTCGCCTTCTCCTCCTACCTGGCCTCCCTGGTCGGCCCGGTCCGGATGCTCGCCATGGTCCTCACCGTCGGCCAGCAGGCACGCGCGGGCGTGGAGCGGGTCGTCGAGCTGATCGACACCGAGCCGGCCATCGAGGACGGCACGAAGGAGCTGCCCGCCGACGCCCCGGCCACCGTCGAGTTCGACGGCGTCACCTTCGGCTACGGCGACGGGGACGGCGGCGGCAAGCCCGTCCTCGACGGGTTCTCGCTGGAGCTGCGGGCCGGCGAGACCGTCGCCCTCGTCGGCTCCTCGGGATCCGGCAAGTCGACCGTCTCCCTCCTGCTGCCCCGCTTCTACGACGTCGACCGCGGCGCCGTCCTCGTCGGCGGCCACGACGTCCGCGAGCTGACCCTGGAGTCGCTGCGGGCCGCGATCGGCCTCGTCCCCGAGGACTCCTTCCTCTTCTCCGACACCGTCCGCGCCAACATCGCGTACGGGGTCCCCGACGCCACCGACGAGCAGATCGAGGCCGCCGCCCGGGCCGCCCGCGCGGACCGCTTCATCGCCGAGCTGCCGGACGGCTACGCCACCAAGGTCGGCGAGCACGGCCTCACCCTCTCCGGCGGCCAGCGCCAGCGCATCGCGCTCGCCCGCGCGATCCTCACCGACCCCCGCCTCCTCGTCCTCGACGACGCCACCTCCGCCGTCGACGCCAAGGTGGAGCACGAGATCCACGAGGCGCTGAAGGCCGTCATGGCGGGCCGGACGACCCTCCTCATCGCCCACCGCCGCTCCACCCTCGGCCTCGCCGACCGGATCGCCGTCCTCGACGGCGGCCGGCTCGCCGACCTCGGCACCCACGAGGAGCTGGAGGAGCGCTCCGCGCTCTACCGCCGGCTCCTCACCGACCCCGACGAGCTGGGCGGCGTCTCGCCCGGGCACGTCCCGGCGGCCGGGACCGGCGCCGCGGAGGACGACGGCCTGCGGGCCGAGCTGGACGCCGAGTTCGACGCCGAGCGCGGCATCACCCCCACCCTGTGGGTGCGGGACGAGACCCCCGACCGCGACGCCAAGGCGGCCGGGGCCACCCCCGAGCTGCTCGCCGCCGTCGCCGCGCTGCCGCCGGCCGCCGACACCCCGGACGTCGACGAGGCCCGGGCCGTCCAGCCGGAGGCGAGCTACGGGCTCCGCCGGCTGCTGCGCGGCTTCGGCGCGCCGCTCCTCATCAGCCTCGGCCTGGTCGCCCTCGACGCGGGCGCGGGCCTGCTCCTGCCGGTCCTGATCCGGCACGGCATCGACGAGGGCGTGAACCGGCTGGCGATCGGCGCCGTCTGGGCCGCCTCCGCGCTCGCGCTGGTCACCGTCCTCGTCCAGTGGGTCGCGCAGACCGCCGAGACCCGGATGACCGGCCGCACCGGCGAGCGGGTGCTGTACGCGCTCCGCCTGAAGATCTTCGCCCAGCTCCAGCGGCTCGGCCTGGACTACTACGAGCGCGAGCTCACCGGCCGGATCATGACCCGGATGACGACGGACGTCGACGCCATGTCGACCTTCCTCCAGACCGGCCTGGTCACCGCCTTCGTCTCGGTCGTCACCTTCTTCGGGATCATGGCGGCGCTGCTCGTCCTCGACGTCCAGCTGGCCCTGGTCGTCTTCGTGACCCTGCCGGTCCTCGCCGTCGCCACGTACTACTTCCGCCGCTCCAGCGTGAAGGCGTACGAGCTGGCCCGCGAGCGGATCAGCGTCGTCAACGCCGACCTCCAGGAGTCCGTCGCCGGTCTGCGGATCGTGCAGGCCTTCGGCCGCGAGCGGTCGGGCGCCGCCCGGTTCGCCGAGCGCGGCGACGCCTACCGGGACGCGCGCGTGCGCGGCCAGTGGCTGATCTCGGTCTACTTCCCGTTCGTCACCCTGCTGTCCTCGGCCGCCGCCGCGGCCGTCATGATCGTCGGCGCGAACCGGATCGAGGCCGGCACCCTCACCACCGGCGCCCTCGTCGCCTACCTCCTCTACATCGACCTCTTCTTCGCCCCCGTCCAGCAGCTCTCCCAGGTCTTCGACGGCTACCAGCAGGCCGCCGTCTCCCTCGGCCGGATGCAGGAACTGCTCCAGGAGCCGACGTCGACGGCCGCCGCCGCCGAGCCCCGCGAGGTGCTGTCGCTGCGCGGCGACCTCGCCTTCGAGGACGTCTCCTTCGCCTACGGCACCGAGGAGGCGGCCCTCAGCGGGATCGACCTGCGGATCCCCGCCGGGCAGACGGTCGCCTTCGTCGGCGAGACCGGCGCCGGAAAGTCCACCTTGGTCAAGCTGGTCGCCCGCTTCTACGACCCGACCTCGGGCCGGGTCACCGCGGACGGCGCGGACCTGCGGGACCTCGACCTCACCTCGTACCGGCACCGGCTCGGCGTCGTCCCCCAGGAGGCGTACCTCTTCGCCGGCACGATCCGCGACGCCATCGCCTACGGGCGGCCCGGCGCCACCGACGCCGAGGTGGAGGCGGCGGCCCGCGCGTCCGGCGCCCACGACATGATCGCCACCCTCGACGGCGGCTACCTCCACGAGGTCGCCGAACGCGGCCGGAACCTCTCGGCGGGCCAGCGGCAGCTGATCGCCCTGGCCCGGGCCGAGCTGGTGGACCCGGACATCCTCCTCCTCGACGAGGCCACGGCCGCCCTGGACCTGGCCACCGAGGCGCAGGTGAACGCCGCCACCGAGCGGCTCGCCGGCCGCCGCACCACGCTGATCGTCGCCCACCGCCTCACCACGGCGGCCCGCGCGGACCGGGTGGTCGTCATGGACCACGGCCGGGTCGCCGAGGACGGCAGCCACGACGAACTCCTCGCCCGGGACGGCCGCTACGCCGCCCTCTGGCGCACCTTCATCGGCGAGGCCGACCCGGAGGCGGAGCCCGAGGAGGAACCGGCCGCGATCTGAGGACGCGATCTGAGGACGCGATCTGAGTACGCGGGTGAGTACGGGGGCTCATGACAGGGTCCGGGCGGCACGGGTTGCATCGGTGCCATGAACGACACCGGCGGCCCGAACGCCCCCGCCCCGGCTCCCCCGCCCGACACCCCCGCCGCCGCCTCGGCCGCGGAGCCGGCGCCCGCTCGGATCCCCTACCTGGAAGCCCGGGTGCTGCGCCGCGCGGCGCTCTGGGCCGGGCTGCTGTTCCTGCCCGCGCTGCTCCTCGGCGTGGTGCTCGCCCTCTCCTCCGAGGCGGGCACGCGGTGCGTGATGCGGGGGACCTGCGGCGAGATCCCGGGCTGGCTGTACGTGACCACCCTGGTCGTCGCGGGCGGCGCCTGGATCAGGGCGCTCACCGTCCCGGACGGCGCCCCGCCCACCCGGGCCCGCTGGGCCGCGCTGTGGACGCTGATCGGCGCCGAGCTCGTCTTCCTCGGCCTCGTCATGGGCTACTTCACCGGCTGAACCGGCGCACGAGGGCAACCGTACGGGCGTCGGAGACGTCGTAAGCGTGTACGGCAACAGGTGGAGCGGGGGAGGAACGGGCATGTCCGGAGGCACATCGGTCCGACCGTCCACCGGGCGCACGCGCGCGTACGCCCGGCGAGCCGTCGCCCACGCGCGCGCGTACGCCCCGGGGTCCCGCACGCGCGCGTCCGTCCGCGGCCTCCTCGCCCGCACCCGCCTCCACCCCCTCGCGTACGGCCTCGTCCTCGCCCTCGCGGCCGGCCTGCTGACGCTCGCCGGGCCCGGCGCCGGCACCGCCGACGCGGTCTCCGTCTGCCAGGGGCGGCCGACCCGCACCGTCTCCTTCGCCACCGGCGAGCTGCGCCTCTACCGGACCCGCCACTACGCCTGCGCGCTGGTCCTCGCCAAACGGCCCGGCGCGCCCCGGCCCATGAAGGTCACCCTCCAGCCGCGCGGCGGCCGGGCCGCCGTGGTGAGCGGACGCTGGGGCCGGCAGGCCGGTCCGGTGACCGTGCACGCGCTGAACCGCTGCGTCCGCGCCTCCGCGACCGTCTCCGGCCGGTCCACCGCCACCGGCTGGATCCTGTGCTGAACCACAGGTAAGACCCAACCGGGTCTGGCGGCCCGGACGTTCACCCCGCTAGGTTCACGGCACCGTTGTGAATCATGGGAGGGTGCATGCGTAAGTCGCTGAGGCTGATGCTGTCGCTTTCGGTGCTCATAGGCACCGTGGGCTCCACCGGAGTGGCCACCGCCACCGCCGCGGACACGGAGTCCGTCAGCACCGTCGCGGACGCGCAGAGCCAGGACATCAAGGACCGCCTGCTGGCGATCCCCGGGATGAGCCTGATCGAGGAGAAGCCGTACGCCGGCTACCGCTACTTCGTCCTGAACTACGAGCAGCCGATCGACCACAAGCGCCCCTGGGCAGGAACGTTCCAGCAGCGGATCTCGGTCCTCCACAAGGGCACCGACCGCCCCACCGTCTTCCGCACCAGCGGCTACGGCCTGAGCACCACCCCGAGCCGGGCCGAACCGACCCGGATCGTCGACGGCAACCAGGTCTCCATGGAGTACCGCTTCTTCACGCCGTCCCGCCCGGCCCCCGCCGACTGGTCCAAGCTCGACATCTGGCAGGCCGCCAGCGACCAGCACCGCATCTTCACCGCGCTGAAGAAGGTCTACGGCGAGAACTGGCTCTCCACCGGCGGCTCCAAGGGCGGCATGACCGCCACCTACTACGAGCGCTTCTACCCGCGCGACATGGACGGCGTCGTCGCCTACGTGGCCCCCAACGACGTGGTGAACAAGGAGGACTCGGCCTACGACCGGTTCTTCGCGAACGTCGGCACCAAGGAGTGCCGCGACCGCCTGAACTCCATGCAGCGCGAGGCCCTGCTGCGCCGCGCCCCGCTCCAGGAGAAGTTCAAGGCGTGGGCCGAGACCGAGGGCGCCACCTTCAACACCGTCGGCTCGCTCGACAAGGCGTGGGAGGCGACCGTCCTCGACTTCGTCTGGGGCTTCTGGCAGTACTACGGCGAGGACGTCTGCGACACGATCCCGGACGCGAAGACCGCGAGCGACGACACCGTCTACGAGACGATCGACGCGTACGCCGGCTGGTCCGCCTACTCCGACCAGGGCCTGGAGTACTACACCCCGTACTACTACCAGGCGGCCACCGAACTCGGCTCGCCCACCATCAAGCAGCCGCACCTCGACGGCCTGAACCGCTACGGCTACCAGCCGGCCTCGAACTTCGTGCCGCGCGAGATCCCGATGAAGTTCAAGCCGTGGGTCATGCGGGACGTCGACGACTGGGTCCGCAAGAACGCGAACCGGATGCTCTTCGTCTACGGCGAGAACGACCCGTGGGGCGCCGAGCCGTTCCGCGTCGACAAGGGCGCCCGCGACAGCTACGTCTACTACGCGCCCGGCGGCAACCACGGCGCCAACGTCGCCGGACTCGTCGACGCCGAGCGGGAGAAGGCCACCGCCCGCATCCTGGCCTGGGCCGGGGTCGACGCCCCCGCCGTCGCGGCCGCCCGGCCGCTGGCCGGCTTCGACGCCCGCCTCGACCGGCCGGTGGACGAGGACGTGACCCGGGAGCACGGCCTGCGGCCGTGACCCTCGGGCGGGTGCGGCTCCTCGCGGGGC
>NZ_JBHYKM010000015.1:38559-72334 GCF_042741435.1 Streptomyces sp. NPDC058955
GAACGCCACCAAGCTCGTCGCCGACAAGAGCGTGGGCGGGGGCGGGGGGGCCCGGGACACCCCCCGGGCCCCGGCCCGGGCTCTCGTCATCGAACCACCCCCCGGGTGGCTGGGCTCGGGTGACACCCACCCCCCCCCCCCCCCCCTCTGCCCGCCGCCCGCGCCCCGCGCACCCCCCCGCCTCGCGCCCCCCCGGGGTGGGGGGGCCGCTCGGGCGCCCCCCCACCCGCCCCGTCAGGCGTACGAGAGGCCGAAGCCGACCGGGTACAGCGTCACCGCCGGGTCCTCGGCGCTCCGCACCGGCACCGGCAGCCGCCCGCGCGGCTTCGCCCGCCCGGCCAGCACCCGGACGGCGGCGCGCAGTTCGACGTCGGTCCACGCGTAGGCGGCCAGGGTGGCCCGCTGCCCGGAGATCCGGGCGACGTCGTACGGGTTGCGGATCGCGACCGTCACCACCGGCACCCCGGTCGCCACGAGGCGCGCCACCAGGGTCCGCTGCGGGCCGGCCGCGGTCAGGTTGTACGTGCCCACCACGATCACGTCCTGGCCGGCCGCGGCCGCCACCGCCTCCTCGATCCGGGCCGCCGTCGGGGTGATCCCGGTGGACAGGACGGTCGGGGTGAAGCCCAGCTCGCGCAGGGCCCCGCCGAGGGTGGTGGTCGGCGGTCCCGTCGTCCCGGACGGGGAGGCGGGGTCGGCGCCGACGACCAGGACCTTCCCGTGCGAGGCGGGGGAGAGCGGCAGGAAGCCGTCCTCGTTGACGAGGAGGGTGGTGGTCCGTTCGGCGATCCGGTCGGCCTCGTCGAGGTGCCGGGCGGTGCCGACGGTCGCGTCGACGGCCGCCCGGGTCGTGTACGGGTCGGCGAACAGCCCCCGCCTGGCCTTCAGGCGCAGGATCCGCAGAACCGATTCCTCGATCCGCTGCTCCGTCAGCTCCCCGTCCCGGACCGCCTTCAGGACCGCGTTCCAGGCCACGTCCAGCTTCGGCGGGTTGAGCAGCTGGTCCACGCCCGCCTTGAGGGCGAGCACCGGCACCCGGTCGTCGCCGTACTTGGTGCGCACGCCCTGCATGTCGAGGGCGTCGGTCACCACCACCCCGTCGTAGCCGAGCTGTTCGCGGAGCACGCCGGTGAGGATGGGGTGCGAGAGCGTCGCCGGGTCCTCGGACGGGTCGAGCGCCGGGACGACGAGGTGCGCGGTCATGATCGCGTCGATGCCGGCGGCGATCGCGGCCCGGAACGGCGGGGCGTCCAGCTCGGCCCACTGGGCGCGGGTGTGGGTGATGACCGGCAGGCCGTAGTGGCTGTCGACGGCGGTGTCGCCGTGGCCGGGGAAGTGCTTGGCGGTGGCCGCGACGCCGGCGCCCTGGTAGCCGCGGATCTGCGCGGTGACGAGATGGGAGACCGCGCCGGGGTCGGAGCCGAGGGAGCGGACGCCGATGACCGGGTTGGCCGGGTTGACGTTGACGTCGGCGACCGGGGCGTAGTTCTGCCGGATGCCCAGCGCGGCCAGCTCGGCGCCGGCGATCCGGGCCGCCTTGCGGGTGTCCGCCGGGGAGCCGCCCGCGCCCAGCGCCATCGCGCCCGGGAGGAGGGTGGCGGGCTCGCCGACCCGGCAGACGATGCCGTGCTCCTGGTCGGTGGAGATCAGCACGGGGACGGGGGTGCCCGCGGCGAGCGCGGCGGCCTGGATGCCGTTGGACAGCTCGGCGATCTGGTGCGGGTCGCGGGTGTTGTGGGCCCAGGCGAAGTAGATGATCCCGCCGAGGTGGTAGCGCTCCAGGAGTTCGGCGGCGGTGCGGACGCCGAGTTCCCGGAGGTTGGCGTCGGCGTCGGCCTGGTCGGGGGCGGTGGCCGAATGGCCGTACACCCGGCTGACGAAGAGCTGGCCGACCTTCTCCTCCAGCGACATCCGGCCGACGATCCGGCGCAGCCGCTCCTCGGTCCTGGCGTCGGTGGCGTGGGCGGCGGGGGCGACGGCCCCGGTGACGGCCGCGGCAGTGGCGGCCGCGGAGACGGCGAGCAGGGTGCGGCGGGTGGGGGCGAGAGGCGTGCGGCGGGTGGGGGCGAGAGGCGTGCGGCGGGTGGGGACGGGGGCGGGGTGGGGCACTGGTGCTCCTTCCGGCCGTGCGGGGGTGGGCAGTAGGTGAAAGAAACTGCCAAGGTGAACGGATAGTCTGAAAGTAACTACCAGGTCAAGGATTCCCGCACGAATCGCCGAGAAGGCTCCGTCTGCTCCGTCCCGTCTCAGGCCGCCGACGCGATCGACGGCCACAGCTCCTGGAGCGTACGGACCGTCTCCACGATCGCCGGACGGCGCGCCGCACCCGTGCGCCACAGCGCGTGCAGCCGGCGCGTGGGCGCCGGGTCCAGCCGCAGCGGAGCCACCTCGGGCGGCAGTCCGCCGCGCCCCAGCCGGGGGACCAGCGCGATGCCGAGACCGGCCGCGACCAGCGCGACCTGGGTGTGGTTCTCCTCCGCCTGATGGACGATCAGCGGCTCCACCCCGGTGGCCCGCAGCGTCCGCGCCAGCCAGTCGTGGCAGACCGTCCCCGGCGGCTGCGAGATCCACCGCTCGTCGGCCAGCTCCTCCCGCCGCACCGACCGCCGGGCCGCCAGCGGATGGTCGCGGTGGACGAGGATGTCGCAGCCGTCGTCGCCGATGACCGCCTGCTCGACGCCGGGCGGCGTCGGCAGCGGGGCGATGTCCCAGTCGTGGGCGACGGCCAGGTCGAGCACCCCGCGTGCCACCAGGTCCACCGACAGGTGCGGGTCGACCTCGGTCAGCCGGGCGTCCAGGCCGGGGTGGCGCACCGCCAGGTCCGCGAGCACCCGGGGCATCAGACCCCGCGCCGCGCTCGGGAAGCAGCCGATCGACAGCCGTCCGGCGGGCAGCCCCCGCCGCTCTTCGAGTCGTACCTCCGCCTCCTCCACGATCGCCAGCAACTGCCGTGCGGTGGAGGCGAGTTGACGGGCCTCGTCGGTGAGTCGGACGCCCCGCCCGCTCCGTTCGAGCAGGGTCGTGCGGGTCTCCCGCTCCAGCTTCGCGATCTGCTGGGAGACCGCCGACGGGGTGTAGCCGAGCGCCGTCGCGGCGGCGCCCACGCTGCCGTGGACGGAGACGGCGTGCAGGGCGCGCAGACGGCCGAGATCGAGCACGGGAACCTCCGGCGGGCGCTCTGGATTCAGTATCGCTTCATCCAACCATGAAGAGACCTGTGCTGGTGCTACACGGTCGGACGCGGTCATGCTCGCTTCCATGCGCCCCGCACACATCGCCCTCGCCGCGCTCGTCGCCGCGGTCTGGGGGGTCAACTTCGTCGTCATCGAGATCGGCCTCGACCACTTCCCCCCGCTGCTCTTCTCCGCGCTCCGCTTCCTCGCCGCCGCCCTTCCCGCGGTCTTCCTCGTCGGCCGCCCCAAGGTCGCCTGGAAGTGGATCGTCGCCGTCGGACTCGCCCTGGGCGTCGCCAAGTTCGGCCTCCTCTTCACCGGCATGGACCTCGGCGCCCCCGCCGGACTCTCCTCCCTCGTCCTCCAGGTGCAGGCCGTCTTCACCGCCCTCTTCGCCTTCGCCGCCCTCGGCGAACGCCCCGCCCGGCGCGCCGTCCTCGGCATGGCCGTCGCGCTCGCGGGCATCGGCGTCGCCGCCGTCGACGAGGGCACCTCCGGGCCGGTCACCGGCTTCGTCCTGGTCATCGCGGCCGCGGCCTGCTGGGGCGTCTCCAACGTCCTCACCCGCAAGGCCGCCCCGCCCGACCCGCTCAACTGGATGGTCTGGGTCAGCACCGTGCCCGTCCTGCCGCTGCTCGCCCTCTCCCTCCTCCTGGAGGGCCCCGAGCGGGACCTGGCCGCGCTCCGCGCCCTCGACTGGACCGGCGTCGGCGTCATCCTCTACGTCGCCTGGGTCACCACCGTCTTCGGCTTCGGCGCCTGGGGCTGGCTGCTCCGCCGTCACCCCGCCTCCTCCGTCGCCCCCTTCTCCCTCCTCGTCCCCGTCTTCGGCATGTCCTCCGCCGCGCTCTTCCTCGGCGAGTCGGTGGGCCCGCTGCGCTGGGTCGCGGCGGCGCTCCTGGTCGGCGGCGTGGCCCTGACGTCGCTCGCCCCGAGGCGTACGGCCCCCGGCCCGGCGGAGCCCGTGCCGGGGGCGGCGGGCGCGGCGGAGCCCCTGCCGGGTGCGGCGGACGCCCGGCATTCGGACGCCTCCCCGGCTTCCTCCGGGGGACAGGACGAGCCCGCCGCCGCGGCCCCGGCGCCCGGGAGCCCTTCCATGACGTCATGACCCCACGACTGCTGCGCGGGGCGCTGCTCGGCGCCCTGCTGACGATCCCCTTCCTCGCCCACCCGGCCGCCGCCGTCCAGGAGGACTTCGCCCTCGACGAGTCCGGTACGGACGGGGTCGTCGTCTCGTGCGACCCGAGCGCCCCGGCCGCCTGTCACTGGCGCCTCACCGGCACCGCGACCGGCACCGGCCTGCCGTACGGGCAGGAAGGCCTCCACGTGATCGTGGACCTGCGCACCGGCGGCGCCTGGGACGCGGACGGCTGCCAGCCGCTCGCGGACGGCAGCACGGTGACCTTCCACCGGCGGCTCGACCACACGGACCTCGGCTGGCGGAAGCGGCTGAACGGCCGGTACTGCACGGCGGCCGGCGGCGGGCACGTCCTGAACGCGGTCACCGTGGTCGAACCGGCCTCCCGCCCCGGCCGCTACCGGCAGGTCACCGGCGCCGGGACGATGACCCTCCGGGACGGCGTCGGCAACACCCCGGGCAGCACGGGCCCGTGGCAGGCGGGCGAGGCGGGCGTCCTCACGTACTGACGGCCTCACGTACGGACGGCCTCACGCACGGACGGCCTCACGCACGGACGGCCCGGGAAATCCCGGCGGGGCGGCCGGGCGGATGATCTAGGGTGCCAGGATGGATCTCGTACCCGTCGACCGCTCCCCGTCCGCCCCCGGCACCGTCCTCGTCAGCGGCATCCCGGGCAGCGGCAAGTCCACCGTCGCGGCGGCCCTCGCCGCCCGCTTCGCGATGTCCGCGCACATCGAGGTCGACGAGCTCCAGAACCTGATCGTCCGGGGCTGCCACTGGCCCACCCCGGACGGCGACCCGGAGGCCGACCGGCAGATCTTCCTCCGGGCCCGCAACGCCTCTCTGCTCGCCGGCAGCTTCGTCACGGCCGGCTTCCTGCCGGTCGTCGACGACGTCGTCGTCCGCCGCTCCCACCTGGGCTTCTACCGCGAACGGATGACGGCGGGCCCGCTGCACGTGGTCTTCCTCGCCCCCGGCCCCGACAAGGCGTGGGAACGCAACAACGCCCGCCACAAGCGCCTCACCACCAACTGGGCCTTCCTCGACGAGGCCATGCGCGAGGAATTGTCCGGCGAGGGCGTCTGGATCGACAACGCCGACCAGACGGTGGACGAGACGGTCGACGCGGTCCTGGCCGCGACGGGCCTGGCCGTCCACGCGACCGACCCCGCCGACGCGTAACCGCGCCGACGTAGCCGTCCCTACCCCCGGGGCGCCCCCGTCGAGTCCCGTACCACCAGCTCGGCCGGGACCGTCTCCGCGCCGTCGGCCGGGGCGTCCTGCGTGCCCATCGCCAGCCGGCCGGCGCGGACGCCGGAGTCGTGGAGCGGGAGGCGGACGGTGGTCAGGGCGGGGACCGCGTCGACCGAGAACGGCAGGTCGTCGAAGCCGGCCACCGAGACGTCGCCGGGGATCGACAGGCCCCGCTCCCGCAGCGCCGCGCAGACGCCCAGGGCCACCGTGTCGTTGGCGGCGACGATCGCCGTGAGGTCCGGGTCGCGGTCGAGGAGCTCCGCGACGGCCGCGTGGCCGGAGGCGCGGTCGTACGGGCCGTGGACGGTCGGCCCCTCGGCGGCGCCCGCCGCCGCGAGGGCGTCCCGGTGGCCCTCCAGGCGGTGCCGGGTGGTGGTGCGGTCGGCGGGGCCCGCGACGTAACCGATCCGGGTGTGGCCGAGGCCGAGCAGGTGCTCGGTGAGGCGGCGCCCGCCGGTGCGGTTGTCGAAGACCAGCGCGGCGGTGTGCGCGTCGCCGGGCACCGGCGGCCGGCCGCACAGTACGACCCGCGTCCCCGCCTCGGCCATCCGCGACAACTTGGCGGCGGTCGCGGCCAGGTGCTCCGGGTCCTCCAGCGAGCCGCCCATGAGGATCACGGCGGCGGCGCGCTGCCGCTGGAGCAGCGTGAGGTAGGTGAGCTCGCGCTCAGGGGAGCCGCCGGTGTTGCAGACGACCGCCAGCTTCTCGCCGCCCGCGCGGCCCGACGCGCCCTCGCCGATCGCGCTCTGTGCCGCGCTCGCCATGATCCCGAAGAAGGGGTCGGCGATGTCGTTGACCAGCACCCCGACCAGGTCGGAGGTGGCGGCGGCGAGCGAGCTGGCGGGCCCGTTCAGGACGTAGTCCAGCTCCTCGACGGCCTTCAGGACCCGCTCCCGCGTCGACGCGGCGACCGGGTAGTTGCCGTTCAGGACGCGGGAGACGGTCGCGGGGGACACCCGGGCGCGGGCGGCCACGTCCGAAAGGGTGACGGTCATCGCGTGCGTACCTCCGACATCGCGTGCACAGCTCCAAGGCCGCAGACGCCGGGGCCTTGTCCGGCGTGATGTCGGCAGGCTAGCGTCATCTGCGGCAGAAAGCGCTTTCTATCGTCGCGCCGAAAGCGCTTTCTGCCCGCATGGCGCTTTCCGTCGTGCTTCCACGCGGTGAACGAGGGCTGCAGGCCCGCCGGAGAGAGGAACCTTC
This sequence comes from Streptomyces sp. NPDC058955, assembly GCF_042741435.1. Taxonomy (NCBI): domain Bacteria; kingdom Bacillati; phylum Actinomycetota; class Actinomycetes; order Kitasatosporales; family Streptomycetaceae; genus Streptomyces; species Streptomyces sp. NPDC058955. Next base: position 45,331 of record NZ_JBHYKM010000015.1, read on the forward strand.
CATGACACGCAGGACCGTCCGCATCGCCATGAACGGCGTGACCGGACGCATGGGCTACCGCCAGCACCTCGTCCGCTCGATCCTCGCGCTCCGCGAGCAGGGCGGCCTCGACCTCGGCGACGGACGGGTCCTCTGGCCCGAGCCCGTCCTCGTCGGCCGCCGCGAACACGCCCTGCGCGCCCTCGCCGAGCGGCACGGCCTCACCGAGTGGTCCACCGACCTCGACGCCGTCCTCGCCGACGACTCCATCGACATCTACTTCGACGCCCAGGTCACCTCGGCCCGCGTCGACGCCCTCACCAAGGCGATCGCCGCCGGCAAGCACCTCTACACCGAGAAGCCCACCGCCGCCGACTTCGCCGGCGCCCTCGACCTCGCCCGGCTCGCCGACGCGAAGGGCATCAAGCACGGCGTCGTCCAGGACAAGCTCTTCCTCCCCGGCCTGCTCAAGCTCAAGCGGCTCATCGACGGCGGCTTCTTCGGCGAGATCCTGTCCGTCCGCGGCGAGTTCGGCTACTGGGTTTTCGAGGGCGACTGGCAGGAGGCCCAGCGCCCCAGCTGGAACTACCGCTCCGAGGACGGCGGCGGCATCGTCGTCGACATGTTCCCGCACTGGGAGTACGTGCTCCACGAGCTCTTCGGCCGGGTCACCTCCGTCTCCGCCGAGATCGCCACCCACGTGCCGCGCCGCTGGGACGAGCAGGGCAAGCCGTACGAGGCGACCGCCGACGACGCCGCCTACGGCACCTTCCACCTGGAGGGCGGCGCCATCGCCCAGATCAACTCCTCCTGGGCGGTCCGCGTCAACCGCGACGAGCTCGTCGAGTTCCAGGTCGACGGCACCGAGGGCTCCGCCGTCGCCGGACTGCGCAACTGCCGCGTCCAGCACCGCGGCCTCACCCCCAAGCCGGTCTGGAACCCCGACATCCCCGCCACCTACTCCTTCCGCGAGCAGTGGCAGGAGGTCCCCGACAACGCCGACTTCGACAACGGCTTCAAGGCCCAGTGGGAGCTCTTCCTCCGGCACGTCGTCCTCGACGAGCCGTACCACTGGGACCTGCTCGCCGGCGCCCGCGGCGTCCAGCTCGCCGAGCTGGGCCTGAAGTCCGCCGCCGAGGGCCGCCGCCTCGACGTCCCGGAGGTCTCCCTGTGACCCTCCACCTCCCGGTCCCCGGCGGCGGCACGCGCGCGTACGAGCCCCGCACCGAGCCGCTCGCGCCCACCGCGGCCGGCCCGCTCACCTCCCGTACGGTCTTCTCCGCCGCGCACGTCGTCGCCGACCCGTACGCCGACACCACCCCCGACGGCCCCGCCGCCGTCGACTGGGACGCCACCCTCGCCTTCCGCCGCCACCTGTGGTCCCACGGCCTCGGCGTCGCGGAGGCCATGGACACCGCCCAGCGCGGCATGGGCCTCGACTGGGCGGGCGCCGCCGAACTCATCCGCCGCAGCGCCGCCGAGGCGAAGGCCGAGGGCGGTCGCATCGCCTGCGGCGTCGGCACCGACCAGCTCACCGGCCCCGCCACGCTCGCGCAGATCCGCGCCGCGTACGAGGAGCAGCTCGCCGTCGTCGAGGAGTCCGGCGCCCAGGCCATCCTGATGGCCTCCCGCGCCCTTGCCGCCGCGGCCACCGGCCCCGAGGACTACCTCGACCTCTACGGCCACCTGCTGCGCCAGGCCGCCGAACCCGTGGTCCTCCACTGGCTCGGCCCGATGTTCGACCCGGCCCTGGAGGGGTACTGGGGCTCCGCCGACCTCGACGCGGCCACCGAGACCTTCCTGGAGGTCATCGCCGCCCACCCCGACAAGGTCGACGGCATCAAGATCTCCCTCCTCGACGCGGGCCGCGAGGTCGCCCTGCGACGTCGCCTCCCCGAGGGCGTCCGCTGCTACACCGGCGACGACTTCCACTACCCCGAGCTGATCGCGGGAGAGGAGCCCTCGGCGGGCGGGCGCTTCAGCCACGCCCTGCTCGGCATCTTCGACCCGCTCGGCCCGCTGGCGGCGGAGGCGGTCCGGGTCCTCGACACCGGCGACACGGCGGGCTTCCGCAAGCTCCTCGACCCGACGGTCGCCCTCTCCCGGCACCTCTTCGAGCCGCCGACCCGCTACTACAAGACGGGCGTGGTCCTCCTCGCCTGGCTCGCCGGCCACCAGGAGCACTTCACCCTGGTCGGCGGCCTCCACTCGGCCCGCTCCCTGCCGCACCTGGCCCGCGCCTACGAACTCGCCGACGGACTCGGCCTGTTCCCGGACCCGGCCCGCGCGGAGTCCCGGATGCGCGCCCTCCTCACCGTCCACGGAGTCCCCCAGTGAACCTCGACCGCTTCGGCATCAACCAGATGACGGTGAAGCAGCTCCCGCTGCCGCGGCTGGTGGAGGAGTGCGTCCGCCTCGGCATCCCCGGCATCGGCCTGTGGCGGGACCCGGTGAAGGAGTACGGGATCGAGGCGACGGCCGCGCTCGTGCGGGACGCCGGGCTGGCCGTCACCACCCTCTGCCGCGGCGGCTTCTTCACCGGCGACGGCTGGGAGGCCGACAACCGGGCGGCGATCGACGAGGCGGCAGCGCTCGGCACCGACACCCTCGTCCTGGTCTCCGGCGGCCTGCCCGCCGGCAGCCGCGACCTGCCCGGCGCCCGCGCGCGCATCGCGGACGCGATCGGCGTCCTCGCCCCCTACGCGGGCGAGCGCGGGGTCCGGCTCGCCATCGAACCCCTCCACCCCATGTACGCCTCCGACCGCTGCGCGATCTCCACCCTGGACCAGGCCCTGGACATCGCGGAGCGCCACCCGGCCGAGCAGGTGGGCGTCACCGTCGACACGTACCACCTCTGGTGGGACGAGAACGCCCCGGCGGCCGTGGAACGCGCCGCCGCCGGCGGCCGTATCCACTCCTTCCAGCTCGCCGACTGGACGACCCCCCTCCCGGAGGGCGTCCTCAACGGCCGGGGCCAGCTCGGCACGGGATCCATCGACCTCACCTGGTGGGCGGGGCTGCTGGAGCGCGTCGGCTACACGGGCCCGGTGGAGGTCGAACTCTTCAACGACGCGCTCTGGGCGAGGGACGGCGTCGAGGTCCTGGAGGAGACCCTGGAGGCGTTCCTGAAGGTCTGAGCCCGCTTGGATCCTGGATCCAAGCTCCTGGATCTTGGATCCACGCTTCTGGATCCTGGATCCAGAAGCCGTGCGCGGCGGAGCCGGGCTACTTCTTCCCGCCGCCCAGCAGGTCGCCCAGGCCCCCGCCGCCCTTCCCGGCCGTGGCGCGCCGCGTCAGGACCGCGAGCACCACGGGGACCAGGAGGTCCACCGCGCGGTTCACGGTGGCCGGGGGGAGGCCGGTGCGCTTGGCGACGGCGTTGGCGGCGGGTCTCGCCAGCTTGGCGAGGACGCCGGCCATCAGGCCGCCCGCCGCGAGGCCGCCGAAGGAGGCGACGCCCTGGAGCGGCGGCTCCTCGGAGGCGACCTCGTCGACGGCGGCCTTGACCTCGTCCGCGCTGCCCGGTTCCGCCGCCGCCTGCCGCAGCTCGCCCGACAGCTCCGTGACCGAGCCGTCGACGAGCGCACGCGCGCCGGCCGTGTCGGTGCCGGCGAGCGCGGCGATCTCCGCCAGACGGTCCTCGCCGAGTTCGGTCAAGACCTCGTCCTGGAAAGAGTGACTGCTCTCGCTCATGTCCGAAACGCTACGTTTCATCGCCCTGTTCGGCACCCCGGGGCGGGAGTTGTCCACAGCCCCCCCGCCCTGTCGGCGGCCTTCGCTACGGTCGGGTCATGTCCAACGAGGGTCAGCCGTACCGCCCCGCCGTCCTGGAGGGCGTGCTGGAGAGGATCACGTACGCCAACGAGGAGAGCGGCTACACGGTCGCCCGGGTCGACACCGGCCGGGGCGCCGGGGACCTGCTCACCGTCGTCGGCGCGCTGCTCGGCGCCCAGCCGGGGGAGTCGCTGCGGATGGAGGGGCGCTGGGGGTCGCACCCGCAGTACGGCCGGCAGTTCCACGTGGACAACTACACGACCGTGCTGCCCGCCACCATCCAGGGCATCCGCCGCTATCTCGGCTCCGGCCTGGTCAAGGGCATCGGCCCCGTCTTCGCCGACCGCATCACCACCCACTTCGGCCTGGACACCCTCGACATCCTGGAGGAGGCCCCGGGCCGGCTGATCGAGGTCCCCGGGCTCGGGCCGAAGCGGACGAAGAAGATCACCGCCGCCTGGGAGGAGCAGAAGGCGATCAAGGAGGTGATGGTCTTCCTCCAGACCGTCGGCGTCTCCACCTCCATCGCCGTCCGCATCTACAAGCAGTACGGCGACGACTCGATCTCCGTCGTGCGCGAGCGGCCCTACCGGCTCGCCGCCGACGTCTGGGGCATCGGCTTCCTCACCGCCGACCGGATCGCCCAGTCCGTCGGCATCCCGCACGACAGCCCGGAGCGGGTGAAGGCCGGCCTCCAGCACGCCCTGTCCCAGTCCGCCGACCAGGGCCACTGCTTCCTCCCCGAGGAGCGGCTGATCGCCGACTCCGTGAAGCTGCTCCAGGTGGACACCGGGCTCGTCATCGAGTGCCTGGCCGAGCTGGCCGAGGACCCCGAGGGGGTCGTCCGGGAGGCGGTCCCCGGCCCGGAGGGCGAGCCGGTCACGGCCGTCTATCTGATCCCCTTCCACCGGGCCGAGCTCTCCCTCGCCGGGCAGCTGCGGCGCCTGCTCCGCGCCCCGGAGGACCGGATGCCCGCCTTCCGGGACGTGGCCTGGGACAAGGCGCTGGCGTGGCTCGCGGACCGCACGGGGGCCACCCTGGCGCCCGAGCAGGAGCAGGCCGTCCGGCTGGCGCTGACGGAGAAGGTCGCCGTCCTCACCGGCGGCCCCGGCTGCGGCAAGTCCTTCACGGTCCGGTCCGTCGTGGAGCTGGCCCGGGCCAAGAAGGCCAAGGTGGTCCTCGCGGCGCCGACCGGCCGCGCGGCCAAGCGGCTCGCCGAGCTGACGGGCGCCGAGGCGTCCACCGTCCACCGGCTGCTCGAACTGAAGCCGGGCGGGGATGCGGCGTACGACCGGGACCGGCCGCTCGACGCCGACCTCGTCGTGGTCGACGAGGCGTCGATGCTCGACCTGCTGCTCGCGAACAAGCTGGTCAAGGCGGTCGCGCCGGGCGCCCATCTGCTCCTGGTGGGGGACGTGGACCAGCTGCCCTCGGTGGGCGCCGGCGAGGTCCTGGGCGACCTGCTCGCCCCCGGCAGCCCGGTCCCGGCCGTCCGGCTGACCCGGATCTTCCGCCAGGCCCAGCAGTCCGGCGTGGTCACCAACGCCCACCGGATCAACGGGGGGCTGCCGCCCACCACCACGGGCCTGCCGGACTTCTTCCTCTTCGCGGAGGAGGAGACGGAGGACGCGGCCCGGGTCGCCGTCGAGGTCGCCGCCCGGCGCATTCCGGCCAGATTCGGCCTCGACCCGCGCCGGGACGTGCAGGTCCTGGCCCCGATGCACCGCGGCCCGGCGGGCGCGGGCGCGCTGAACGGGCTGCTCCAGCAGGCGATCACCCCGGCCCGTCCGGACCTCCCGGAGAAGCGGTTCGGCGGCCGGGTGTTCCGGGTGGGGGACAAGGTCACCCAGATCAGGAACAACTACGAGAAGGGGGCGAACGGGGTCTTCAACGGTACGGTCGGAGTGGTGACGGCGCTGGACCCCGTGGAGCAGCGCCTGACCGTCCGGACGGACGAGGACGAGGAGGTGCCGTACGGCTTCGACGAACTGGACGAGCTGTCCCACGCGTACGCGGTCACCATCCACCGTTCGCAGGGCAGTGAGTATCCGGCCGTGGTGATCCCGGTCACCATGAGTGCGTGGATGATGCTCCAGCGGAACCTGCTCTACACCGCCGTGACCCGGGCGCGGAAGCTCGTCGTCCTGGTCGGCTCGCGCCGCGCGATCGCCCAGGCGGTCCGCACGGTCTCGGCGGGCCGGCGCTTTACCGCACTGGCCCATCGGCTCACAGGGGCTGCCCCCGTGTGAAAGATCACGGAGGACTACCGGAACCGGGGCGAAGGGGGCAGGATAAGCAGGTTGGCGGCACTGAGTGCCGCCGATTGGCCCAATGGCGACCCCGAGTGCACTCTCCTGAGCCAAGTGGGGGATGGTAGAGACAGTCAGGGCACCTCGAAGAAGAGGCACTACGTCGGTGAGGGATGACGTGAGCGACAACTCTGTAGTACTGCGGTACGCGGACGGTGAATACACCTACCCGGTGGTCGAGAGCACCGTCGGCGACAAGGGCTTCGACATCGGCAAGCTGCGAGCCCAGACCGGTCTGGTCACCCTGGACAGCGGATACGGCAACACCGCCGCCTACAAATCCGCGATCACCTACCTCGATGGTGAGCAGGGCATCCTGCGGTACCGCGGTTACCCCATCGAGCAGCTGGCCGAGCAGTCCACCTTCCTGGAGGTGGCGTACCTGCTGATCAACGGTGAGCTGCCGAAGGCGGACGAGCTCTCCGTCTTCCAGAACGAGATCACCCAGCACACGCTGGTCCACGAGGACGTCAAGAACTTCTTCCGCGGCTTCCCGCGGGACGCCCACCCGATGGCGATGCTGTCCTCGGTGGTCTCCGCGCTGTCCACCTTCTACCAGGACAGCCACAACCCGTTCGACGAGACGCAGCGCCACCTGTCGACGATCCGGCTCCTCGCGAAGCTGCCGACGATCGCCGCGTACGCGTACAAGAAGTCGATCGGCCACCCGTTCGTCTACCCGCGGAACGACCTCGGCTACGTCGAGAACTTCCTGCGCATGACGTTCTCGGTGCCGGCCCAGGAGTACGAGCTCGACCCGGTCGTCGTCTCGGCGCTCGACAAGCTCCTCATCCTGCACGCGGACCACGAGCAGAACTGTTCGACGTCCACCGTGCGTCTGGTCGGCTCCTCGCAGGCGAACATGTTCGCCTCGATCTCGGCCGGCATCTCCGCGCTGTGGGGCCCCCTGCACGGCGGCGCCAACCAGTCGGTCCTGGAGATGCTGGAGGGCATCAAGGCCAACGGCGGCGACGTCGACTCCTTCATCCGCAAGGTGAAGAACAAGGAGGACGGCGTCCGCCTGATGGGCTTCGGCCACCGGGTGTACAAGTCCTTCGACCCGCGCGCCAAGATCATCAAGGCGGCGGCGCACGACGTCCTCTCGGCCCTCGGCAAGTCCGACGAGCTGCTGGACATCGCGCTCAAGCTGGAGGAGCACGCGCTCTCCGACGACTACTTCGTCTCGCGCAACCTCTACCCGAACGTGGACTTCTACACGGGCCTCATCTACCGCGCGATGGGCTTCCCGACCGAGATGTTCACCGTGCTCTTCGCGCTCGGCCGCCTCCCCGGCTGGATCGCCCAGTGGCACGAGATGATCAAGGAGCCCGGCTCCCGCATCGGTCGCCCGCGCCAGATCTACACCGGCGAGGTCCTCCGCGACTTCGTCCCGGTCGACGAGCGCTGAGCCGACCCCGCACAGGTCGGCTGAGGGCCCGGGAGCGCCCCGGAGGCGAACCGAGCCTCGAAAATTCAGAAGCGCCCCGCTCTCCGATCCCCCCACGGGTCGGCGAGCGGGGCGCTTCCCATATCCCCGGTGCGGATTCCCCCCACGGGATCCGGGCCGGGCGTCCGGTGCGCGGTCTGCCGGGGTACGTACGGGAGGGCCGCTCAAGCTCCCCGCTGCACGTGCCCCGGCCGCGCTTGCCTGTCGGGACGTCCCCCAAGACCTCCCGACGAACGTCCCCCAAGACGTTCTGGCATCGCCCACTTAGACTCGCGAACAGCCCAGATGGTTACCCCCCAATATCTGTGATCTAGGTCTCTTTGTGAAGGACTTGTGCGTCACGTGTAGGTGAAATCAACGGAACCGCCGCAGACGCAGGCTGTTCGTCACCACGAACACGGACGAGAAAGCCATGGTCAGACCGGCGATCATCGGGTTGAGCAGACCGGCCGCGGCGAGCGGCAGCGCCGCCACGTTGTAGCCGAAGGCCCACGCCAGATTTCCCTTGATCGTCGCCAGGGTGCGGCGGGAGAGCCGGATCGCGTCGGCGGCCACCCGCAGGTCGCCCCGGACGAGGGTGAGGTCGCTCGCCTCGATGGCCGCGTCCGTCCCGGTGCCCATCGCGAGCCCCAGGTCGGCGGTGGCGAGCGCGGCGGCGTCGTTGACGCCGTCGCCGACCATGGCGACCGTACGGCCCTCGGCCTGGAGCCGCCGGACCACGGCGGCCTTCTCCTCGGGCAGCACCTCGGCGATCACCTCGTCGATGCCGACCTCGGCCGCGACGGTCTCGGCGACGGCCCGGTGGTCGCCGGTGAGAAGCACCGGCCGCAGTCCGAGGGCGCGGAGCAGGGTGACCGCCTCGGCGCTGGTGTCCTTGACGGCGTCGGCGACGGTGAGGGAGCCGCGCGGGACCCCGTCCCAGGCGACGAGCACCGCCCCGGCCCCGACGCCGTCCGGCACCGGCACGTCCTCGGCGGCGAGCAGCGCGGCCCGCCCGGCGAGGACGAGCCGGCCGTCGACGGAGCCGCGGACGCCGAGCCCGGGGACGTTCTCGAAGCTCTTGGGGACGGGCAGCTCGCCGACGGGGATCCCGAGCCGTTCGGCGGCCCCGGCGGCGACGGCGCGGGCGACGGGGTGCTCGGAGGAGTGCTCCAGGGCGCCGGCGAGCCGCAGCAGCTCGGTCTCGTCGGTGGAGCCGTACGGGTGGACGCCGGTGAGGGTCATCCGGCCGGTGGTGACGGTGCCGGTCTTGTCGAGGACGACGGTGTCGACCCGGCGGGTGGACTCCAGGACCTCGGGGCCCTTGATGAGGATGCCGAGCTGGGCGCCGCGTCCGGTGCCGACGAGCAGCGCCGTGGGGGTGGCGAGGCCGAGGGCGCAGGGGCAGGCGATGATCAGGACGGCGACGGCGGCGGTGAACGCGGCGGTCGCGCCGGCGCCGGAGCCGAGCCAGAAGCCGAGGGTGGCGAGGGCGATCACCAGGACGACGGGGACGAAGACGGCGGAGACCCGGTCGGCGAGCCGCTGCACCTCGGCCTTGCCGCTCTGCGCCTCCTCGACGAGCTGCGCCATCCGGGCGAGGCGGGTGTCGGCGCCGACCCGGGTGGCCCGCACGACGAGCCGGCCGGAGACGTTGACGCAGCCGCCGCCGACGGGGTCGCCGGTGGTGACGTCGACGGGCAGGGACTCGCCGGTGAGCAGGGAGGCGTCGACGGCGGAGGCGCCCTCGTCGACGGTGCCGTCGGTGGCGATCTTCTCGCCGGGGCGTACGACGAAGAGCTCGCCGGCGCGGAGGTCGGCGACCGGCACCCGTACCTCGCCGCCGTCCCGCAGGACGGCGACGTCCTTGGCGCCGAGGTCCATCAGGGCGCGGAGGGCGGCGCCGGCCTTCCGTTTGGCGCGGGCCTCCAGATAGCGGCCGAGGAGGATGAAGGTGGTGACGCCGGCGGCGACCTCCAGGTAGATCGTGGAGGAGGCGTCGGCGCGGTCGACGGTGAGGTCGAAGCCGTGCCGCATCCCGGGCAGGCCGGCGTCGCCGAGGAAGAGCGCCCACAGGGACCAGCCGTAGGCGGCGAGGGTGCCGACCGAGACGAGGGTGTCCATGGTGGCGGCGCCGTGCCGGAGGTTGGTCCAGGCGGCCCGGTGGAAGGGGAGGCCGCCCCAGACGACGACGGGGGAGGCGAGGGCGAGGGAGAGCCACTGCCAGTCGTCGAACTGGAGGGCGGGGACCATGGCGAGCAGGACGACGGGGGCGGAGAGGACGGCGGAGACGGCGAGCCGGCGGCGCAGCGCGGCGAGCTCGGGGTCGGTGTCCGGTCCGGCGGGGGCCTCGGGCTCCGGCGGTGCGGGTTCCTCGGCGGTGTAGCCGGTCTTCACCACGGTGGCGATGAGCGCGTCGACGCCCACCTCGGAGGCGTGCTCGACGTGGGCCTTCTCAGTGGCGTAGTTGACGGTGGCGGTGACGCCGTCCATCCGGTTGAGCTTCTTCTCGATGCGGGCCGCGCAGGAGGCGCAGGTCATTCCGCCGATGGTCAGCTCGGTGACGGTGGTGCTGGGCATGTGCGGTTCCAAAGGGGAGCAGGGCCGTACCCGTAACGGTACGACCCTGCTCGGACGGTCGGCGGCCGGTGGTCAGACCAGCTCGTAGCCGGCCTCGTCGACGGCGGCGGCGACGGCCTCGCGGTCGAGGGGGGCGGCGGAGACCACGGTGACCTCGCCGGTCTTGGCGACGGCGGTGACGGAGGAGACGCCGGGGAGCGCGGAGATCTCGCCGGAGACGGCGCCCTCGCAGTGGCCGCAGGTCATGCCCTTGACCTGGTAGACGGTGGTGAGTTCGGTCTGCGTCTCGGCGGCCATGGTGGTCTCCTCATTCGGTTCGGAGTCGTACACGTCGATGCTATACCCCTAGGGGGTATAAATTCCAGTCGGGTCGGGTTCGCGCCGCGCGAGCGATCTCAGCCACGCCAGCCCCACCAGCGTCACCAGCACCAGACCGCCCACCGAGAAGAGGGTGAAGAGGTGCTCCTGCTCGGACGTGGGCTCCGGGATGTAGCCCTGGGCGAAGAGGGAGCGGTCCAGGTCCGTGGTGGTCAGCTGGAGCACCAGCCAGAGCGCGATCCCGTGCATCGAGTCCCAGAGCGCGTGCAGCACCGCCACCCCCAGGTAGGTGCCGACGACGGGGCCGGCGAGGCGGAAGCGGCCGTCGGGGCGGCGGAAGGAGAGGAGCACCGCGCCCGCGATGGCCGTCCACAGGCCGTGCCCGAAGGGGGCGAGCAGCCCGCGCAGGATCTCCGTCTCCAGGAGGGAGCGCAGGTCGATGCCGTCCATGGTGACCGCGGCGTTGAAGGCGTACCCCGCGCTCTCGAAGGCGGCGAAGCCGAAGCCGACCGTCCCGCCGAGGACCAGACCGGCGCGCCGGCCGCGCAGGTACGGGCGGTGCCGGACGACGAACATCAGGGCGGCCAGCTTCACCGCCTCCTCGATCAGCCCCACCCCGAGGAACATCCACAGGGAGGGGTGGAGCAGGTAGTACTCCATGACCGAGGCGCCGAGGACGCCCAGGATGCCGCCGGTGACGAAGCAGCCGAGGATCACCGGCAGCCCGAGGTCGCGGCCGTGCCGCTCGTACGCCCACAGGACGAAGACGCCCGGGACCAGGAAGCTGCCCAGCAGGATCAGGGTGGGCAGCAGGGTGGTGTTGGCGGTGGCGTACGTGACCACGGCGGTCAGCGCCCACAGGGCCAGGCCGCCCCACAGGCACCGCTTCCACAGCCCGGGGCGCGGCCCGGCGGGCCCGGGGGGAGCCGGCGGCGGTGGGGGAGGCGTCTGGGGGGTGGGCCGGTACTCGTACATCCGCGGGCCTCCAAGTCCCTCCGCCGACAGGGCATCTGACCGGAGCTTATGGTAGATACCCGATATGTCGCATTCGGGGAGCACGCTCGTCCTGATCATGGTGATCGCCGTCCTGGCGCCCCTCCTGGCGTACTGGGTGGGGCGCCGGATCCCCGTCCCGCTCGCCGTCTTCGAGATCCTCCTCGGCATCGTCATCGGCCCCGACGTCCTCGGCTGGGCGCACTCCGACGAGCTGATCGACGGCCTCTCGGAGCTCGGCCTCACCATGCTGATCTTCCTCGCCGGGTACGAGATCGAGTTCGGCAAGGTACGCGGCGACACCCTCAGGCGCTCGGTGTGGGCGTGGCTGGCCGCGCTCGCCCTCGGGCTCACCGCCGGCATCCTGCTCGGCGGCGGCTACTCCACCGGGGTCTTCATCGGCGTCGCCCTCACCAGTACCGCCCTCGGCACCGTCCTGCCCGTGCTGCGGGACTCCGGCGGGCTGCGCGGCCGCTTCGGCTCGGTCGTCATGGCCTTCGGCGCGGTCGGCGAGTTCGGACCGATCATCGCCATGGCGCTGCTGCTCAGCGGGCGCACCGCCGCCGAGTCCACGGTGCTGCTCGCGGTCTTCGCCGCGCTCACCGCGGCCGCCGTCTACTGGGCGCTGCGGCCCCGCCCGCCGTGGTTCGCCGCCGTCATCGCCAAGACCCTGCACACCAGCGGCCAGTTCGCGGTCCGCTTCGTCTTCCTGCTGCTCGCCCTGATGCTCGGGGCCTCGACGGCGCTGGGGCTCGACGTCCTGCTCGGCGCCTTCGCCGCCGGACTCATCACCCGGCTGGTGCTCACCGGGGCCGCGCCCGAGGCCGGCCCGGAGATCCTGGAGAAGGTCGAGGGGGTCGGCTTCGGCTTCCTCGTGCCGGTCTTCTTCGTCGTGACCGGCATCGAGTTCGACCTGGACTCGCTGCTCTCCGGCGGCCGGGCGCTGCTGCTCCTGCCGGTCTTCCTGCTGCTCTTCCTGGTGGTGCGCGGCGGCCCGATGTGGTTCCTCGCCCCGCGCGACCTCGACCGGCGGGACCGCGGCGCGCTGGTGCTGTACGGCTCCACCGCGCTGCCGCTCGTCGTCGCCATCACCACCATCGGCCTGGACGACAAGGCCCTGTCGGCGGGCGAGGCGGCGGCGCTGGTGGGCGCCGGGATGGTCTCCGTCCTGGTCTTCCCGCTGCTCGCGATGCGGGTGCGGGCGGGCCGGGACCAGGTGCCGGAGGAGGCGGTCAGCGGGTCGGAGTCGTGGTGACCGCCGCGCCGGCCGCTGTCGCGCCGGCCGCTGTCGCGCCGTCCGCCGCCTTGCCGGTCGCCGTCTCGCCGAAGACCGGGGCCAGGTAGCGGAACATCACCTTCTTCAGCTCGCCCACGGCCGCCTCCCGCACCGGACCCTCGGGGGCGGCGACGATCAGCGCGAGCCCGCCCTTGAAGACGGCGAAGGCCATGTCGGCGACCCGGTCCAGCTCGGCGGCGTCGAGCGGCGGGACGGCCCGCGCGCCGATCGTCTCGCGGACCTGGGAGAGCAGCGAGGCGTGCAGCTCGTCGTGCTCCTCGGCGATCCGGCCGGGGACCTCGGAGCCGTGCATCAGGGCGAGGAAGGCCGGGTTGACGCAGTTGAACTCGATCATCGGATCGAGCACCGCGTCGATCAGTTCCGGCAGCGGCAGCGCCATGTTGGCCGGGGTGAAGACCTGGCCGTGGGCCTCGCGCATCTCCTGGATGAGCCGGCCGCCGAGCTCGACGGCGATCGCCTCCTTGTTCGGGAAGTACTGGTAGAGCGTGCCCGGCGAGACCTTGGCCTCGCGGGCGATCGCGTTGGTGCTGCTGGCCGTGTAGCCGTTGGCGCAGAACACGTCGGCGGCGGCCTGGAGCAACTGGGAGATGCGGCGCTCGCCGCGGGCCTGTCGGCGGCGCGGCTTCGGGTCCTCGGGCATGGCTGTCCCCAGTCCTCCTCGATACGCGTTGACAAATACGAGAGGTCGCTCGCATTCTTGGATTACGCGAGCGATCACTCGTGTTTGCCAGTCTATGGCAATGGACGGCCCCCGCGACCTGCCGGGAAGCGAGAGCGGGGGCCACGGTGAAGGGGACACCGCGTGCTGTCCGAAGTCAAGAAAACGACCCCCGCACGGGGCGGGGGACCGGACGGAAGCCCTGGTGGGGGCGGGGGATGGACGCGGTTCGTGACCGCGCGGCCCCGGCTCACCCTGCTGGTCGCCCTGGTCCTCACGGCCCTCGCGGTCCTCGCCGGCGGCGGTGTCGCCGACCGGATGGGCAGCGGCGGCTGGGAGGACCCGGCCGCCGAGTCCAGCTACGCCACCGAGGCCCTGGAGCGGGAGTTCCCCGGCTCCCAGCCGAACCTGCTGCTCCTCGTCGACGCCGGGAAGGCCGGGGTCGACGACCCCGCCGTGGCCGCCGAGGCCCGCCGGCTCACCGAACGGCTCGCCGCCGAGCCCGGCGTCGAGGGCGTCGGCTCCTACTGGGCCGGCGGCTCGCCCGCCCTCCGCTCCGAGGACGGCACCAAGGCCGTCGTCGCCGCCCGGATCGCCGGCGAGGAGAAGGAGGCCGGCGCCCTCCTCGACCGCATCGCCCCGACCTACCGGGGCACCCACGGACCCGTCGAGGTCACCCTCGGCGGCGGCCTCGCCGTCCGCCACGAGATGCAGACGATCATCCAGGAGGACCTGCTGCGGGCCGAACTGATCGCCCTGCCCGTCACCCTGGTCCTGCTCGTCATGGTCTTCGGCAGCGCCGTCGCCGCCCTGCTGCCGCTCGGCGTCGGCATCGTCGCCATCCTCGGCACCAACGCGGTGCTGCGCGGGATCACCGAGTTCACCGACGTCTCCGTCTTCGCGCAGAACCTCACCACCGCGCTCGGCCTCGGCCTCGCCATCGACTACGCGCTCTTCGTCGTCCGCCGCTACCGCGAGGAACTGGCCGCCGGCGCCGATCCGTCCGCCGCCGTCCGCACCACCCTGCGCACCGCCGGGCGGACCGTGCTCTTCTCCGCCCTCACCGTCGCCGTCTCCCTCGCCGCCATGCTCGTCTTCCCGCAGTACTTCCTGCGCTCCTTCGCCTACGCGGGCATCGCCGTCGTCCTGCTCGCCGCGGCCGCCGCCCTCACCCTGCTGCCCGCCGCCCTCGTGCTCCTCGGCCACCGGGTCGACGCCCTCGACCTGCGCCGACTCCTCCGGCGCGGCCGTACCCCCGCGAAGGACCCCGGCGCGGCCACCGGCTGGTCCCGGGCGGCCGGCCTGGTGATGCGCCGGGCCCCCGTCTTCGCCGTCCTCACCACCGCCGGCCTCGTCCTGCTCGGACTGCCCTTCCTCGGCGTGAAGTTCGGCACCGCCGACGACCGGCAGCTGCCCGCCACCGCCACCTCCCGGATCGTCCAGGAGGAGCTCCGCGCCGGCTTCCCCGGCGACCCCGGAGGCAGCCTCACCGTCCTCGCCGAGGGCCCCGCCACCCCCGCCGAGTACGGCGCCTACCGCGAGCGCGTCGCCGCCCTCGACGGCGTCGTGCGGGTCGACGGCCCCATGGTCTCCGGCACCGGCGCGGACGCCCGCGCCTTCTACAGCGTCGTCCCCGAAGGCCCGGCCACCGGCGAGGGCGCCCAGCGCGCGGTCGGCGAACTGCGCGCCGCCGAAGCCCCCTTCGCCACCTCCGTCACCGGTCAGGCCGCCGTCCTCGTCGACTCCAAGGACGCCATCGCCGACCGGCTGCCCTGGGCCGCCGGCATCATCGTCCTGGTCACCCTGCTGCTGGTCTTCCTGCTCACCGGCAGCGTGATCGTCCCCCTCCAGGCCGTCGTCCTCAACGCCCTCAGCCTCACCGCCATGTTCGGCGCCGTCGTCTGGGTCTTCCAGGACGGACACCTCTCTGGCCTCCTCGGCTTCACCGCCACCGGCGACATCGAGACGACCCTGCCGGTCCTCATGTTCTGCGTCGCCTTCGGCCTCTCCATGGACTACGGCGTCTTCCTGCTCTCCCGCATCAAGGAGGAGTACGACACCACCGGCGACCACGAAGGCGCCGTCCGCTTCGGCCTCGCCCGCACCGGCGGGCTCATCACCGCCGCCGCCGTCATCCTCGCCGTCGTCATGGTCGCCATCGGCACCTCCCGGGTCACCAACACCAAGATGCTCGGCCTCGGCGTCGCCCTCGCCGTCCTCATGGACGCCATGGTGGTCCGCAGCCTCCTCGTCCCCGCGGTCATGAAGCTCACCGGCCGCCTCACCTGGTGGGCCCCCGGACCGCTGCGCCGCTTCCACGACCGCTTCGGCATCAGCGAGTCCGAGCAGCCGCCCGCCGCCGGGGCCGGCGCCCCGGAGGAGAGACGCGAACCCGTCGGCGCCCGGGGCTAGCCCGCCCGGGGCGGGGGGGGGCCGCCGCCCCCCGGACTCCACCGGAGGACGGCGCCGCGCGGGACGGACGGAGAGGGTCAGTCGCGGCGCGCCCGGTTGCCGGGACGGCTCGCGACCCAGGCCCGGACGGTGTCCGCGTACCAGAAGGGCTTGCCCGACTCGACGTGGTCGGGCGGCGGCAGCAGCCCGTGCTTCCGGTAGGACCGCACCGTGTCCGGCTGCACCCGGATGTGCGCGGCGATGTCCTTGTACGACCAGAGGCTTCTGTCCGTCATGCCTGTACCTCCCTCACGCCCCGTGCCGCGCAGCGGTGGCGGGGGTGCCGTTCGGGGGCGCTGCGGGCGGTGGCGTCGGTGATCACTGAGCCTGTGCCCGGAGAACGACCCGCTCGGACGGCCGGGGAGCGGCTGTCGAACGCCTGTGACGTGGAGCCCGCGTAACCGCGACATGTGTGACGTCGGCGCGACCCCCGTGACGGAAGTGACGAACGGTCACAACGGCGCGCCCGCGTGCGCCGGAGCGCGCGGGCGGTCCGCGGCGGACCGTCCGGCTACACGCCGCAGGAGCGGAGGTAGCCGCGGGTGCGCAGCGCGATCGGATAGGGCGCGTCCGGCTCGCACGGGTACATGTCCTGCTCCACGATCGCGAAGAGCTCCACGTCCAGCGCCGCCGCGGCCGCGAGCACCGGTTCCAGGGCCGGCACGCCCGCCGGCGGCTCGCACATCACCCCGCGCGCCACCGCGGGGCCGAACGGCAGGCCCTCGGCCCGCACCGCCGCCAGCACCGCCGGATCCACCTGCTTCAGATGGAGGTAGCCGATGCGCTCCCCGTAGGTCTCGATCAGCTTGACGCTGTCCCCGCCCGCGTACGCGTAGTGCCCGGTGTCCAGGCAGAGCGCCACCGCCTCCGGATCGGTGGCGTCCAGGAAGCGGGTCACGCTCTCCTCGTCGTCGAGATGGGTGTCGGCGTGCGGATGGACCACGATCCGCAGCCCGTACCGCTCCCGCACCTCCCGGCCCAGGCGCTCCGTCAGCGCGGTCAGATCCCGCCACTGCTCCGCCGTCAGCACCCGGTCCTCCAGGACCTCGCCGGTCCTGTCGTCCCGCCAGAAGGACGGGATCACCACCAGATGCCCGGCGCCCATGGCCTGCGCCAGGGCCGCGTTCTCCGCGACGTGCGCCCAGGTCCGCTCCCACACGGCCGGACCGTGGTGCAGCCCGGTGAAGACCGTGCCGGCCGACACCCGCAGCCCGCGCCGGGAGGTCTCCTCGGCGAGCAGCGCCGGATCGGTGGGCAGATAGCCGTACGGACCCAGCTCGATCCACTCGTAGCCGGCCCCCGCCACCTCGTCCAGGAACCGCTGCCACGGCACCTGCCGGGGGTCGTCGGGGAACCACACCCCCCAGGAGTCCGGGGCGGAACCGATCCGGATGCGGGCGGGCGACGGCGGCGACGGCTTCGTCATGCCAGCCACCTTGACCGCGCCCCGGAGCAGCGTCAAGACACCCGCCGGACCCGCGGGGCATCCGTCCGAATGTCCGGACATATCGTTGACACGCCTCCCGGCGGAGGGCTAGACCTGGGAAGGGACGCCGGAGTCGAGAGGTGGCACGGGTGGAGTCGGAGCCGTACGACCTGATCACCATGGGGCGGCTCGGCGTCGACCTGTACCCCCTCCAGAGCGGCGTGGGACTCGACCGGGTCGAGACCTTCCGGCGCTTCCTCGGCGGCTCCCCGGCCAACGTGGCCGTCGCCGCCGCCCGCCTCGGCCGCCGCACCGCCCTGATCAGCCGCACCGGCGCCGACCCCTTCGGCGGTTACCTCCGGCGCGAGCTCAAGGAGTTCGGGGTGGACGGCCGCTGGGTCACCGAGGTCCCCGACCTCGCCACCCCCGTCACCTTCTGCGCCCTCTTCCCGCCCGACGACTTCCCCCTCACCTTCTACCGCCGCCCCAAGGCCCCCGACCTGGAGATCCACCCGCACGAGCTGGACCTCGACGCGATCCGCGCCGCCCGCGTGCTGTGGACCACCGGCACCGGGCTCAGCGAGGAACCCAGCCGCGCCGCCACCCTCACCGCCCTGCGGGCCCGCGCCGGCCGCGCCCCCACCGTCCTCGACCTCGACTGGCGGCCCGCCTTCTGGCCCGACCCGGCCGCCGCCCGCCCGCACTACGCCGAGGCCCTGCGGCACGCCACCGTCGCCGTCGGCAACGCCGAGGAGTGCGAGGTCGCCACCGGCGAACGCGACCCGGAGGCCGCCGCCCGGGCCCTCCTGCGCCGGCTCGCCCCCGGCACCCCCGGCGACCCCGCCGGCGTCCCGCTCGCCGTCGTCAAACGCGGACCCGAGGGCGTCCTCGCGCTCGCCGCCGACGGGCGCCGCGCCGCCGTCCCGCCGCTGCCGGTCGAGGTCGTCAACGGCCTCGGCGCCGGGGACGCCTTCGGCGGCGCCCTCGTCCACGGCCTCCTCGCCGGCCTCCCCCTGGAGGAGACCCTGCGCCGCGCGGGCGCCGCCGGCTCGATCGTCGCCGGCCGGCTGGCCTGCGCCCCCGCCATGCCCGACGCCGCCGAGATCGACCGCGCCCTCGCCGCCGGCTCGGCCACCCTCCCGCGGCCGCCGGAGGACGCCCCCCGGTGACCACCCCCCCGGGTGACCATCGGCCGGCGCGCCCACCACACCCGCCCACACCGCCCCCGCTCCCACCGCCCCCGCTCCCACCGCTTCCGCACCCGCTCAGCCCCGTCCCTTCCGACCAAGGACCAGCACCGGTGACCACCCGTCGTCTCCACCTCCCCGCCGGGACCGCCGCGCGGGGGCCGTACGCGCTGGACGTCGACCCCGGGACGGCCGGATGGAGCCGTTCCGCCCTCCGCGTCCTCGACCTGCCGCCCGGCGCGACCCACAGCTTCGACAGCGCGGATGCCGAATGGGTGGTGCTTCCCCTCGCCGGGGGCGGTACCGTGCGCGTCGACGGGGAGATTTTCGAACTCGGGGGCCGCGACAGCGTGTTCGCCTCCGTGACCGACTTCGTCTACGTACCGCGCGACGCCCACGCCCAGATCGCCTCCGGCGCGGGAGGCCGCTTCGCTTTGGCAGGAGCGAACTGCGAGCGACGACTCCCCGCCCGCTACGGCCCCGCGCCGGAGGTTCCCGTGGAGGACCGCGGCAGCGGCGACCGCGCCCGCCGGGTACGGAACTTCGCCTCCGCCGACGCCTTCGCCTGCGACCGGCTGATCGCCGTCGAGGTGATCACCCCCGGCGGCCACTGGTCCTCCTACCCGCCGCACAAGCACGACGAGCACCGCCCCGGGACCGAGTCCGTCCTGGAGGAGATCTACTACTACGAGATCGCCGACCCGCGCGGCTACGCCTACCAGCGGATCTCGCCCTCGCGGCCCGGCGGCGCCGACCTCCTCGCCGAGGTCCGGCACGGCGACGCCGTCCTCGTCCCCGACGGCTGGCACGGCCCCTCGATCGCCCAGCCGGGGCACGACCTCTACTACCTCAACGTCATGGCGGGCCCCGGCCCCGAACGGGAGTGGAAGATCAGCTTCCACCCGGATCACACGGAGGGATACCAGTGACGCGCCTCACCGTGGCCCAGGCCCTCGTCCGCTTCCTCGCCGCCCAGTACACCGAACGCGACGGCGAACGGCACCGGCTGATCGCCGCCACCTGGGGCATCTTCGGCCACGGCAACGTCGCCGGGATCGGCCAGGCGCTGATCGAAGAGGAGGGCATGCCCTTCCACCAGGGCCGCAACGAACAGGCCATGGTGCACGCCGCCGTCGGCTACGCCCGCCAGCGGAACCGGCTCTCCGCGCACGCCGTCACCACCTCCATCGGCCCCGGCGCCACCAACCTCGTCACCGGCGCCGCCCTCGCCACGATCAACCACCTCCCGGTCCTGCTCCTGCCCGGCGACACCTTCGCCACCCGCCCCGCCGACCCCGTCCTCCAGCAGCTCCAGGTGCCGCACGCCGGCGACGTCTCCGTCAACGACTGCCTGCGCCCCGTCTCCCGCTACTTCGACCGGATCGTCCGCCCCGAGGCCCTGATCCCGGCCGCGCTGGAAGCGATGCGGGTCCTCGCCGACCCGGCCGCCACCGGCGCCGTCACCCTCGCCCTCCCGCAGGACGTGCAGGCCGAGGCGTACGACTGGCCCGAGCGGTTCTTCGCCGAACGGACCTGGCGGATCCGCCGCGCCTCGCCCGACGAGGGCGAACTCGACGCGGCCGTCGCGGCGATCGCCGGGGCCGCCCGGCCGCTGATCGTCGCCGGCGGCGGCGTCCGGCACAGCGCCGCCGAGGACGCCCTCGCCGAGTTCGCCTCGTTCACCGGCATCCCCGTCGCCGCCACCCAGGCCGGCAAGGGCGTCCTGCCCCACGGCCACCCCCAGGACGTCGGGGCCGTCGGCCACACCGGCACCGCCGTCGCCGACCACCTGGCCCGCACCGCCGACGTCGTCCTCGGCATCGGCACCCGCTGGACCGACTTCACCACCGCCTCCGGGACCCTCTTCGGCCACCCCTCCGTCCGCTTCGTCAACCTCAACACCGCCGCCTTCGACGCCCACAAGCAGAACGCCCTGCCGCTGGTCGCGGACGCCCGCGAAGGGATCGAACAGCTCCACGCGCTCCTCGACCCGCACCACGTGCCCGCCCACTACGTCCACGAGTACGCCGAGGAGAAACTGCGCTGGGAGGCCCGCGTCACCGCCGCCTACGCCGCCCCCGACGAGGACGCCCGCCCCACCCAGACCCAGGTCCTCGGCGTACTCGACACCCTGGTCGACACCACCGACATCCTGATCAACGCCGCCGGCTCGCTCCCCGGCGACCTCCACAGGCTCTGGCGGACCCGCTCCCGCGACCAGTACCACGTCGAGTACGGCTACTCCTGCATGGGCTACGAGATCCCCGCCGCCATCGGCGTCCTCCTCGCCGCCCCCGGCCGGCCCGTCTGGGCACTCGTCGGCGACGGCACGTACCTGATGAATCCCACCGAGATCGTCACCGCCGTGCAGGAACGGCTGCCGCTCAGGCTCGTCGTCCTCCAGAACCACGGCTACGCCTCCATCGGCGGCCTCTCCGAGGCCGTCGGCGCCGAGCGGTACGGCACCGACTACCGGCTGCGGGCCGCCGGCGGAGGCTTCACCGGCCCCCCGCTCCCCGTCGACCTCGGCGCCAACGCGGCGTCCCTCGGGATGCGGGTGCTGCGCCCCCGCACCATCCGTGACCTGCGGGAAGCCCTCGCCGACGCCCGGGCCGCCACGGATCCCACATGTGTCTACATCGAGACCGAAACGGCAGACAGTGTGTCGGGCCCGCCCCCGGCCCAGGCGTGGTGGGATGTGCCCGTGGCCGAGATCTCGACCCGCCCGTCGGCGGTCAAGGCCCGCGAGGAGTACGACCGGCACGTCACCGCCCGACGCCGCCATCTCTGAAGGAGTAACTCGTCATGACGAAGAGCGTCCACCACTGGATCGGTGGCAAGACCGTCGAGGGCACGTCGGGCAACTGGGGCCCGGTCACCGACCCGGCCACCGGTGCCGTCACCACCCAGGTCGCCCTCGCCTCGGTGGAGGAGGTCGACGCGGCCGTCGCCGCCGCGAAGGACGCCTTCGCCACCTGGGGCACCTCCTCGCTGGCCCAGCGCACCACGATCCTCTTCAAGTTCCGCGCGCTGCTCGACGCCAACCGCGACGCCATCGCCGAGCTGATCGTCGCCGAGCACGGCAAGGTCCACTCCGACGCCCTCGGCGAGGTCGCCCGCGGCCTGGAGATCGTCGACCTGGCCTGCGGCATCACCACCCAGCTCAAGGGCGAGCTGTCCACCCAGGTCTCCAACCGGGTCGACGTCGCCTCGATCCGCCAGCCCGTCGGCGTCGTCGCCGGCATCACGCCCTTCAACTTCCCGGCCATGGTGCCGATGTGGATGTTCCCGATCGCCATCGCGACCGGCAACACCTTCGTCCTCAAGCCGAGCGAGAAGGACCCGTCGCCGTCCCTGAAGATCGCCGAGCTGCTCGCCGAGGCCGGCCTGCCGGACGGCGTCTTCAACGTCCTGCACGGCGACAAGGTCGCCGTCGACCGCCTCCTGGAGCACCCGGACGTCGCCGCGATCTCCTTCGTCGGCTCGACCCCGATCGCCCGGTACATCCACACCACCGCCTCCGCCAACGGCAAGCGCGTCCAGGCGCTCGGCGGCGCCAAGAACCACATGCTGGTCCTCCCGGACGCCGACCTCGACGCCGCCGCCGACGCCGCCGTCTCCGCCGCCTACGGCTCCGCCGGCGAGCGCTGCATGGCGATCTCCGCCGTCGTGGCCGTCGGCGCCATCGGCGACGAGCTGGTCGAGAAGATCCGCGAGCGCGCCGAGAAGATCAAGATCGGCCCCGGCACCGACCCGACCTCCGAGATGGGCCCGCTCATCACGGCCGTCCACCGCGACAAGGTCGCCTCCTACGTGCACGGTGCCGAGGCCGAGGGCTGCACGGTCGTCCTCGACGGCACCGGCTACACGGTGGAGGGCCACGAGAACGGCCACTGGATCGGCCTGTCCCTCCTCGACCACGTGCCGACCACCGCCAAGGCCTACCAGGACGAGATCTTCGGCCCGGTCCTCTGCGTGCTGCGCGCCGAGACGTACGAGGAGGGCCTCGCCCTCATCAACGCCTCGAAGTTCGGCAACGGCACCGCGATCTTCACCCGCGACGGCGGCGCCGCCCGCCGCTTCCAGCTGGAGGTCGAGGCCGGCATGGTCGGCGTCAACGTGCCGATCCCGGTGCCCGTCGGCTACCACTCCTTCGGCGGCTGGAAGGACTCGCTCTTCGGCGACCACCACATCTACGGCAACGACGGCGTGCACTTCTACACCCGCGGCAAGGTCGTCACCACCCGCTGGCCCGACCCGGCCGACGCCCCGGCCGGCGTGGACCTGGGCTTCCCGCGCAACCACTGACCCCTAGTGGGTCGTACGACGGCCCCCGGAGTGCGCACCGCCGCACCCCGGGGGCCGTCGGCCGTTCAGCCGAAGGACCAGGTGCGGATCGCGCACACCCCGTCGTCCGCCGCGCCCGCCGAGCGGTACGTGGCGAGCGCCGGACCGTTGTCCGTGTCGACCGGCACCCACGCGCCCACGCAGTCCCGCTCCCGGGCGGCCGCCAGCAGCGCCTCCGTCAGTGCCCGGCCGAGCCCGCGCCGCCGGTACGCCTCGTCGACGCCCAGTTCGTACAGGCACAGTTCGGCGCCCTTGTCCGGGTGGAGCATCTCGATCCCCGTCACGAACCCGGCGGGGAAGCCGTCCGCCGTGTAGGCGATCAGCATCAGATGGCCGGGGGAGGCGAGGAAGCGCTCCGCCCACGCGGGCCGCGCCGGACCGTCGTACAGGTGCTCCGCCGCCAGCAGTTCGGCCACCGTCCCGGCCCGCCGGATCTCGAACCCGTCCGCCATCCACGCCTCCTCCGCCCCGGCCGCCCGGCCGCGGGCGTACCGCGACCGCTGTACGCGGACCGTACTGCGTACGACTCCAGGAGGCCGCGGATTTCCGCCCCGGGACCGCCGCCCGCGCACGGACGGCCCGCCTAGGCTCGGGGGCATGCGACTCCGACTTCCCCGGTGGGCCGCGGTCACCGCCGTCCTCACCGTCCTCGCGGGCGCCGGCACCTGGACCGCCGTCGCCCAGGACGAACCCCCGCCCGTGCAGCGCGAGGACCGGGCCCTCGACCTCGACGGGGTGCGGATCGACACCTCGTACTTCACCGGCTCCGGCTCCGGCCGCCGCCCCGCCGTACTGCTCGCGCACGGCTTCGGCGGCTCCAAGGACGACGTCCGCCCGCAGGCCGAACGGCTCGCCCGCGACGGCTACGCGGTCCTCACCTGGTCCGCCCGCGGCTTCGGCGCCTCCGGCGGGAAGATCGGCCTCAACGACCCCGAACACGAGGTCCGGGACGTCCGGCGGCTCGTCGACTGGCTCGCCGCCCGCCCCGAGGTCCTCCTCGACAAGGCCGGCGACCCGCGCGTCGGCGTCTCCGGCGCCTCCTACGGCGGCGCGCTCTCCCTCCTCGCGGCCGGCCACGACCCCCGCGTCGACGCCATCGCCCCCGAGATCACCTACTGGAACCTGGCCGACGCCCTCTTCCCCCAGGGCGTCTACAAGAAGCTGTGGTCCGGGATCCTCTTCTCCATGGGCACCGGCCCCGGGGGCGACCCCTGCGGCCGCTTCGCCCCCGAGATCTGCGCCCTCAAGGAGCGGGTCGCCGTCTCCGGCCGGCCCGACGCCGCCGCCCGCGCCCTGCTGGAGGCCCGCAGCCCCTCCGCCGTCGGCGACCGCATCACAGTCCCCACCCTCATCGTCCAGGGCCAGACCGACTCCCTCTTCACCCTCGACCAGTCCGACGCCATGGCCCGCGCCCTCGCCGCCAACGGCGCCCCCGTCGCCGTCGACTGGGCCGCCGGCGGCCACGACGGAGGCGACCGCGAGACCGGCCGCGTCGAGGACCGCGTCGGCGCCTGGTTCGACCGCTGGCTGAAGCGGGACACCTCCGTCGACACCGGCCCCGCCTTCCGGGTCAGCCGCACCGGCGGCGTCGACTCCACCGACGGCCGCGCCACCCTCCGCGCCGCCACCGCCGACCGCTACCCGGGCCTGCGCGCCGGCACCCGCGAGCTCGCCCTGGCCGGACCGCCGCAGCGCTTCACCAACCCGGCCGGCGGAGCCCCGCCCGCCGTCTCCGCCGTCCCCGGCCTCGGCGGCGGCCTCTCCGGCCTCTCCTCCTCCCTCGGCGTCGGCGTCGCCCTCGACTTCCCCGGCCAGCACGCCCGCTTCGACGCGGCCCCGCAGACCGCGCCGCTCCGTGTCACCGGCACCCCGACCGTCCGCGTCAGGGTCACCTCCACCGCCGCCGACGGCTCCGCCGTCCTCTTCGCCAAGGTGTACGACGTCGGGCCCGACGGGTCCCGGCAGGTGCTGCCCGCCCAGCTCGTCACCCCGGTCCGTGTCGAGGACGCCGCCAGGGGCCGGTCGGTCACCCTCACCCTGCCCGCGATCGACCACGAGGTGGAGGCCGGCCACCGGCTGCGGCTGGTCGTCTCGGCCACCGACCTCGGCTACGCCTCCCCGGTGACCACCGCCGGCTACACCGTCGCCGTCGAGGGCCCCCTCACCGTGCCCACCGCGCCCGCCGTCACCACCCAGGCCGCCGGCCTGCCCTGGTGGGTGTGGGGCCTGCCGCTCGCCGGCCTCGCCGTCGCCGCCGTCCTCCTGCTGACCGCCCGCCGCCGCACGGCGACCCCCGCCCCGGACCCGGAACTCGCCTCCGTCCCCCTCCAGATCACCGGCCTGTCGAAGAAGTACAAGGGCGGCGAGCGGTACTCGGTCCGCGACCTCTCCTTCCGCGTCGAGCGGGGCCAGGTCCTCGGCCTGCTCGGCCCCAACGGGGCCGGGAAGACCACCACCCTGCGCATGCTGATGGGCCTGATCACCCCCGACGAGGGCGAGATCCGCGTCTTCGGCCAGGCCATCCGCCCCGGCGCCCCGGTCCTCTCCCGGGTCGGCTCCTTCGTCGAGGGCGCCGGCTTCCTGCCGCACCTCACCGGCCGGGAGAACCTGGAGCTGTACTGGAAGGCCACCGGCCGCCCCGCCGAGGACGCCCACCTCGACGAGGCCCTCCGCATCGCCAACCTGGGCGGCGCCCTCTCACGCGCCGTCCGCACCTACTCGCAGGGCATGCGGCAGCGCCTCGCCATCGCCCAGGCCATGCTCGGCCTGCCCGACCTCCTCATCCTCGACGAACCCACCAACGGCCTCGACCCGCCGCAGATCCGCGAGATGCGGGAGGTGATGATCCGGTACGCCGCGGGCGGCCGCACCGTCATCGTCTCCAGCCACCTCCTCGCGGAGGTCGAGCAGTCCTGCACCCACCTCGTCGTCATGGACCGCGGACAGCTCGTCCAGGCCGGCCCGGTCGCCGAGATCACCGGCGCCGGCGACTCCCTCCTCGTCTCCCTGGGCGCCCCCGTGCCCGACGCGCTCGTCGAGAAGATCGCCGCCCTGCCCGGCGTCGGCTCCGCGGTCCGCGCCGACGACGGCCTCCTGGTCCGCCTCGACACCCGTGACGACACCTCCGACGCCGCCGCCGACACGACCGCGCTGATCGGCGAACTCGTCCGCCTGGACGTCCCGCTGACCGGCGTCGGCCCGCACCGCCGCCTGGAGGACGCCTTCCTCACCCTGATCGGAGGATCCGCATGACCGCGACGGCCACCGGCCCCGGCCCCGAGGCCCTCGCCCCCGGCTACCGCCCCGGACGCACCCTGCCGCTGCGCGTCGAGGCCCTGCGCCAGTGGAAGCGCCGCCGCACCCTGGTGATGGCCGGGGTGCTCGCCGCCCTGCCCTTCGTCCTGATCGTCGCCTTCGCCATCGGCGGCCCCGACGCCGACGACCGCGGCGGCCGGATCACCCTCATCGACACGGCGACCGCCTCGGGCGCCAACTTCGCGGCGACCTGCCTGTTCGTCTCGGCCGGTTTCCTCCTCGTCATCCCCGTGGCGCTCTTCTGCGGCGACACCGTCGCCTCCGAGGCCGGCTGGTCCTCGCTCCGCTATCTGCTGGCCGCGCCCGTGCCCCGCTCCCGGCTGCTCGCCGCCAAGCTCACGGTCGCGCTCGGCTACAGCACCGCGGCGCTCTTCCTCCTCCCGCTGCTGGCCCTCGCCGCCGGCACGGTCGCCTACGGCTGGGGGCCGCTCCAGCTGCCCACCGGCGGCTCGCTCCCGGCGGGGGAGTCCGTCCTGCGGCTGCTCATCGCCACCTCCTTCGTCCTCGTCTCCCAACTGGTCACCGCGGGCCTCGCCTTCTGGCTCTCGACCCGCACCGACGCCCCGCTCGGAGCGGTCGGCGGCGCCGTCGGCCTGACCATCGTCGGCAACGTCCTGGACGCGGTCACGGCGCTCGGCGACTGGCGCGACTTCCTGCCCGCGCACTGGCAGTTCGCCTGGATCGACGCCCTCCAGCCCCACCTGGAGTGGGGCGGGATGGCCCAGGGCGCGGCGATCTCCGTCACCTACGCCCTGGTCCTCTTCGCGCTCGCCTTCCGCGGCTTCGCCCGCAAGGACATCGTGTCCTGAGACCGGCCCCGGCCGGCCTCACAACCACCCCCTCCGAGGGGGCGGCGGGCGCCCGCGCCCCGGCGGGGGGGGGGGGGGCGGGGGGGCGCTGGAGGGGCGGGCGGGGCGGGGGGGCGCGGGGTGGGGCGGGGGCGG
>NZ_JBHYKM010000015.1:72344-75189 GCF_042741435.1 Streptomyces sp. NPDC058955
CCGGGGCTCGCCCCCGCTCTCTCGCTGGGCCGCGCCCCCCGGACCGCCCGCCCCACCCCCCCCACCCCCCCGCCGGTCGCCCCCCCCCGGCCCCCGCGGAAGCGGCTCGTCGTTCCCAGGGCCGCCATCAGCTCGCCCACCCGCCGGCTGTACGTCCGCGCCGACATGCCGAGCCGGGCCGCGGCCGCCTCGTCCGTCAGCCCCGACAACAGCGCCTCCAGGACCGGCCGCAGCTGCTCCGGCGGCCCACCCGGAGGCCGCGGCGGCGGGATGTGACCCAGCTCCTCGGCCACCGTCCAGCAGGCGTGATGAGCCCGCACCAGCGCCTGCACCACCACCGGGTCCCGGATCAGCAACAGCCCGTTGTAGAGCAGCTCCAGATCGAGCGGGACCGCCGCGACCGTCCGGTCCACCACGATCAGCTTGAACGGGATCGTGTCCGCGAACCGCGCCCGCCCGGGTATCCGCGGCCCGTCCTCCAGCCGGGGCAGCGCGTGCCGGGGCACGATCCGCCGCACCTCCCCGGCCCGCTCCGCCGCCGCGCGCATGCACGCTCCCGCCAGCTCCAGGAACGGCTCGGGGATCGCGCGGTCCGCCGAGGCCACCGGATCGTCGAAGGTCAGCAGCTCGTGCCGGGTCGAGGCGGCCAGCCCGGCGAGCGCCGCGCTGATGCGCCGCGCCCCCCGGACCGGGCGCCCCGCCGGCCGCTGTCCCTCGGTCGCGGCCCGGTTCATCGCCGAACGGGCGAGCACCACGGAGCCCGCGCTCTCTGCCACCGCTGACCACCCCCGCCCGATCGATGTCCACTCCATGTACGCATGTGACTCCGCACGGTGACAACCCCTGTGGACAAACCTGGCGTCTCCATGCCATCACCCCCCGATCCGGCCCACTCCGCCCTCCCGGCCCGCCCGGCCCGCCGCTCCGGGGCCGTCGCCCTTCCCTTCCCGGTGCGCCTTCCGTTGCCACATCGAGATCCATCCGCAACTCCTTCGCGGGGTCCGCCCGCGCCTCCCGTTCGTCACAGTCGCAGGAGCCGGGCGCGGCTCCTGCCGCACCCGGCGGATTCCCGCGCCCGGCGCAATATCCGTACCGAAACGGGGAGTTGCCCATGAACCGTGCTCACAGGAGAAGCGGCGTCCTCGCCGCGGCGCTCGCCGCCGGACTGCTCCTCGGCGGCTGCGCAGGCTCAGGCGCGGGCCAGGACAAGGCGGGCCGGACGTCGGGCGACCGCCCGCACGCCCTCCCCGACGGCGGCCGCACCGCCGCGCCCGCCCCCTCGGCCGCCGCCCCCTCCGCGGCCCCCTCTGCCCCCGCCGACGGGAGTGCCACCGGCGGGCCGGAGGGCGAGCAGCGGGCGCCCAGCCCCGCCGCCGACTACCTCTCCACCTTCGCCCTGGACGTCGACACCGCCTCGTACGGCTACGCCCGCAGCGCGCTCGCCGACGGCCGGCTGCCCGACCCGTCCACCGTGCGGCCCGAGGAGTTCGTCAACAGCTTCCGCCCCGACTATCCGCGCCCGACCGACGACGGCTTCAGCGTCACCGTCGACGGCGCCGCCACCGGCGCCGAGGGCTGGTCGCTGGTCCGGGTCGGCCTCGCCACCCGGGGCGCGGACCGCTCGGGCGAACGCCCGCCCGCCGCCCTCACCTTCGTCGTCGACGTCTCCGGCTCGATGGGCGAACCCGGCCGCCTCAACCTGGTGCAGCACTCCCTGCGGCTCGCCGCCGACGAGCTCCGCGACGACGACTCGGTCGCCCTGGTCGCCTTCAGCGACGATGCCGAGACCGTGCTGCCGATGACCCGGCTCGGCGAGGCCCGCCAGCGCGTCCGCGAGGCCGTCGACTCCCTCGCCGTCCGCTCCTCCACCAACCTGGAGGCGGGCCTGCGCGCCGGGTACGACGTGGCGTCCGAGGGCCGGCGCGAGGGCGCCACCAACCGGGTCGTGCTGCTCTCCGACGCCCTCGCCAACTCCGGCGAGACGTCCGCGGACGCCCTCCTCGGCCACATCGACGAGCAGCGCAGGGAGCACGGCATCACCCTTTTCGGGGTGGGCGTCGGCAGCGACTACGGCGACGCGCTGATGGAACGGCTCGCCGACAAGGGCGACGGCCAGACCGTGTACGTCTCCACCCAGGACCAGGCCCGCAAGGTCTTCGTCGACCAGCTCCCCGCCCAGGTCGAGCTGCGCGCCCGGGACGCCAAGGCGCAGGTCGCCTTCGACCGGGCGACCGTGGAGCGGTTCCGGCTGATCGGCTACGAGAACCGCGAGGTCGCCGACGAGGACTTCCGGAACGACCGGACCGACGGCGGGGAGATCGGCGCCGGTCACACCGTCACCGCCCTGTACGTGGTGAAGACCCGGCCCGGCGCGAGCGGCCGGATCGCCACCGCCACGGTCCGCTGGCTCGACCCCGACTCCCGCTCCGCGCAGGAGCGTTCGGGCACCGTCGAGGCCGCCGCGCTGCGTGCCGGGCTCTGGGACACCGGCCACGACAGCCTGCAGCTCTCCGCGATCTCCGCGTACTTCGCCGAGCAGCTGCGGGGCGGCTCGCTGCCGGGCGCCCCGCGCCTCGGCGATCTGGCCGCGCACGCGGACGCCATCCGGGGCCGGTCGGGCTCGGCGGTGGTGGGGGAGCTGGCCGAGGCGGTGCGCCAGGCGGACCGGCTGATCGGGGAACGCCCCACGGAAGAGGGTGAGTTCCGCTCCTCCGACCCGTACGCCTGAGCCTCCGGGACCCCGGCCCCCCCGCGGGGGGGGGGGGGCCCGGCGGGCCCCCCCCCCCCCCCCCCCCGGGGGGGCGAAAGGGCGCCAGGGCCCCCCCCGGGGCGCCCCCGCCCGCCG
>NZ_JBHYKM010000015.1:75199-81197 GCF_042741435.1 Streptomyces sp. NPDC058955
CCGCCGCCCTGGACGCGCGCGCCGCGGGGCCCCGTCCCGGGGGGCGGGGGGACGGGTCCCGGAAGGGAACGCGCGGCTCCGCCCGAGGGGCGGCATCATGAGCGCATGGCCACCCTGCTGCTCGCCCTCGCCGTCGGAAGCACCGGCCTCTACGCCGGATTCCTCCTCATCTTCCTCACCGGGATCATGCCCGCCCTGGCCCGCCTCACGGACGCCGCGTTCGTCACCGCGATGCGCCGGGTGAACGAGGCGGTGCCCAGGGCGGTCTTCCTGGCCGTCTTCGCCGGCGTCGCGGTGCTGCCCCTCGCCGCCTATCTCGTGCCGGTGGACGGCCGGACCGGTACGCAGCGCTGGCTGGTCCTCGCCGGTTTCGTCTGCGCGGTCCTCAATCACCTGGTCACCGTCGTCGGCAACGTCCCCCTCAACACCGCGCTCGCCGCCGCCGAGGGGCCCGACGAGGACCCGGCCGCGTCCCGCGCCGCCTTCGAACCGCGCTGGAACGCCTACCACCGCGTCCGCACGGCCCTGATCGTCGTGGCCTTCGGCCTGCTCACGGCCGCCGCCGTCGGCTGACCCGGGGGCGTGCCGGCCCGGCGGGAAACCGACTGCCGGGTCGGCTTGGCCTCCCGGATGGCGCGATCTCGTCGAAGATCGCCTTCCGCGCATCCGCAGGGACTCTTCAAAACCAAACTACCGAGTCCGAAAGCTGCCCCTGACGCGCATCGACTTTCAGCCCCTGGCGAGAAGCTGCCGTCCTTATATCCTGGCAAAGGGGGTGAATCACCCCGATTTCAGGGACCCGGATTCCATACCTTCCGGTTTCTTATTGACATGACCCGGGGGGTCTTTTTTTAATCAACCGAGGATCCGCGTGCGCAGACACCGAGGGGGCATAGTGGACGTCCACATCCTGGGGGGACTGTCGGTCCGTGAGGGCGGGGTATCGATCACCCCGACCGCGGCCGCGCCACGCCAGGTGCTCGCCCTGCTCACCGCCTTCGCCGGGCAGGTCGTCCCCGTCACCGTCCTCACCGAGGAGCTCTGGCCGTCCGGGGCCCCGCGCGGCGCGCGCGCCGAACTCGCCGCCCACATAGCCGAGCTGCGCGCGCTCATCGCCCGCGCCCTGCACGAGGCCGAGGACGGCGACGCGCCGGGCGGCTGGGCCGAGGGGCGCACCGCCGACGCGGTCCTCGTCTCGCTCCCCGGCGGCTACCGCCTCGACACCGGCGTCGGCGTCCAGGACATCGGCCAGTTCGAGCGCGCGGCCGGCGCCGGCTACCGCGCCATGGACGCCGGCGACCTGGCCCGCGCCTCGCTGCGGCTCGGCGAGGCCCTCGCCCTCTGGCGCGGCGACCCGTACGCGGGCGTGGCCGCCGGCCCCTGCCTGCGCCGCGAGATCGAACGGCTGGAGACCGCCCGCCTCAGCGTCCTCGACCAGTGGGTCGAGGCCCAGCTCGGCCTCGGCCGGCACGAGGAGATCCTCTCCGAACTCCCCGGACTCGCCGCCCGCTACGCCACCAACGAACCGCTCCAGGCCCACCTCATGGTCGCCCTGCTCCGCTGCGGCCGCCACGAGGAGGCCCTCGCCGTCTACGAGCGGCTGCGCACGGTCCTCCACCGGGAGACCGGCATGGAGCCCTCCGCGCGGCTCCGCCGCCTCCAGCACTCGGTCCTCGCCGTCCGCCACACGCGCGTGGGCGCCGGATCCGGCGGCCCGGCCGCCCCCGCCGCCGGCGTCTTCGGCCCCGGCCACGCGCCCACCGTCGTGACCGCCGCGGCCGTCGCCACGACCGCCGCCCGCGCCGAGGGGACGCCGCCGGTCATCTGGTACGGCCCCGCCGTTCCGCGCGTCCCCGTCCAGCCCGGCCGCGCGGACACCGCCACCAAGGGCGTGGCGATCGCCGTCTGACGGCGTGTCGCCTCCGCCCTCGGAGGGAATCGGGACCGCGGGGAACGAAGTGCCGCACGTCACCGTTGACCCACTCCCGGGACCGAATTAGTTTCGGCCGCCAGGACGGGTTTCCTCCGAGGTGCCCGATTTAAGCGAGACGACGGGGGTGGGGGCCATGGACACGTACGGCGCGGACGGGGGCGCGGGTGCCGACGCGTTGCTCGCCGTCCTGGAACTGCTCGCCGGAGAGGGGCTGCCCGGCCAGTTCGAGGCCCTCCTCGACGAGGCCCGGATCGCCGGGCTCGACGAGGCCGGGATCACCCGGCTGGAGCGGGCCGTCGCCCTCGCCCGCACCCTCCACGCCGAGCGCGCCGTCGGCCGCGCCCGCGCCGACCAGAGCGGCGCCTCCCTCGCCGTGCTCACCGACACCGCGCGCGATCTGACGCTCAGCTACGACCTCGACGGACTGCTCCGGATCGTCACCCGCCGCGCC
Source organism: Streptomyces sp. NPDC058955 (assembly GCF_042741435.1). NCBI lineage: Bacteria > Bacillati > Actinomycetota > Actinomycetes > Kitasatosporales > Streptomycetaceae > Streptomyces > Streptomyces sp. NPDC058955. The sequence continues at coordinate 77,584 of NZ_JBHYKM010000015.1, forward strand.
CGCCGCCTCCTCGGCCTCGACATGGCGTACGTGACCCTGCGCGGCCCCCAGGGCGCCTGCTACATCCGCATCACCGAAGGCTCCCGCACCGGCGGCGACACCGGCGAGGCCACCGGACCCGGGCTGAGCGTCGGACTGCGGATCGGCGCCGGCAACTGCCTCGGCGGCGTCGTCCAGCGCTCCGGCGAACCCGTCTGGACCCCCGACTACCCGGCCGACGAGCGGTTCACGAGCGGCCAGGCACCCGACCCGGCCGCCGCCCTCGACGACGCCGAGGTCGTCGACCCCGGCGACGAGGCCGTCCTCGCCGAAGGGCTCCGCGCCATCGTCGCCGTCCCGCTCCGCAGCGGCGACTCCGTCATCGGCGCCCTCTTCGGCGCCGACCGCCGGGTCCGCGAGCACACCCCGCAGGAGATCGCCCTGCTCGGCGCCCTCGCCGACCTGGCCGCCCTCGCCGTCGAGAAGGCCGGACTCCTCGACCGCACCCGCGCCGAACTCACCGAACTGGAACGGGACAGCGCGCGCGTGCGCACCAGCCTCACCCGGATGCGGCACGTCAGCGAGGCCCACGGCCGGATCATGAACCTGGTCCTCGCCGGCGGCGACCTCCCGCACGTCGCCAAGGCCGCCGGCGACGCCCTCGACGCCACCGTGATGGTCTGCGACCCCGGCGGCCGCCGCCTCGCCGCCAGCGGCGACTTCCCCGGGCTCGACGAGGACGCCGTCGCCAAGGCGTCCCTCGACGCCCACGCCCTGCGCCGGCCCGTCCTCGCCGCCGACTCCGTCTGGGTCGCCCCCGTCATCGCCGGCTCCGAGGACCTCGGCGGCCTGGTGGTCCGCGCCGAGGGCGGCCTCACCGAGGAGGACGAACGACTCCTCGAACTCGTCGCCCAGTCCGTCGCCCTGCTCCTCCTCATGCAGCGCTCCACCGCCGTCGCCGAGGGCCCCGTCCGCGACGAACTCCTCGACGACCTCATCGCCGACCCGCCGCACGCCCCGCAGCAGAGCGCCCTGCGCGCCCGCCGCCTCGGCGTGGACCTGCGCAAACCGCACGTCCTCGTGGTCGCCCGGCCGGAGGGCGGCGAACAGGGCCGGGCAGTCGTGTGGGCGTCCTCGTACGCGTACCGGCTGGCCGGCCTCAAGACCGTGCAGGGCGGCTGCATCGTGCTGCTGCTCCCCGGCGTGGACGCCTCCGCCGCCGCCGCGGCCGTCTCCGAGGAGCTCACCCCGCTCCTCGGCCACCCGGTCTCGGTCGCCGCCGCGGGACCCGGCGGCAGCCCCGACGCCGTCGGACCGCTGTACGCGGAGGCGCTGCGCTGCCTGGACGCGATGAGCGCCCTCGGCGGTACGGGCTCCGCCGCGGCCGCCACCGACCTGGGCTTCCTCGGCATGCTGCTCTCCGACGACCACGACGTGGACGGCTTCGTGGAGAACGCCATCGGGCCCGTCCTCGACTACGACGCCGAGCGGCTCACCGACCTGACCCGCACCCTGGAGGCGTACTTCGCCTCCGGCGCCAGCCCCACCAACGCGGCCGAGGCGCTGCACGTCCACCCCAACACGGTCTCCCGCCGACTGGAGCGGATCGGCGAACTCCTCGGCCCCGAATGGCAGAAGCCCGGCCAGGTCCTGGAGGTCCAGCTCGCCCTCAGGCTCCAGCGCACCCGCGAGGTGCTGGCCCGCCGCCGGGCCGCCACGGCCCCGGCGCGCCCGGCCGACTGACCCCGCCGACGGCCCGTCGGGGCGGGCCCGGAGGGACGGCCGACCGGGCGGGGGAGCCCCGGCGGTCCCGTACGGGGTGTCAGCCGGCCGCGCGGCGGGTGCCGTAGCCCGTGCCGTACCCCGCGGCCTCCCACGCCGACCCGAGCACCGTCGCCGTGTGCGCGGCCGAGGCCAGCGTGATGTGCCGGTGCCAGCCCCGGTACGAACGGCCCACGAAGTCCCGCAGCCCCGCCTCCTCGCCGACCGCGGCGAAGTCCCGGTCCACCCGCTGCGTCAGCTTCGTCAGCCGCAGCAGCGAACCGACCGTCGCCTGCGTCAGATCGCTGATCCACACCCGGGCCGGGCCCCGGCGCGGGTCGTCCCACTCGCCCAGCAGCATCAGCGGCCGCATCCGCTCCCCGCCGGGGGACGGCAGCGCGACCCGCACGGCGGTGGCCAGCGAGGTGCGCGAGGTCCGCGCGCCGCCGACCGTGTCCACCCAGCTCACCGGCCTGCGCAGCCCCTTCAGGGACTCCAGTATCTGGGCCGCGGGCAGCGGGCCCGCGCCGAAACCGGGCAGCGAGCGGTCCGCGATCGCAAGGCGTGAACCGGCCCCGATCCGGGCCACCACCGGCACCCCGGCGGCCGCCAGCCGCGTCAGCGCCGACCGGCCCGCGCCGCCCCGGATGTCGAGCAGCACCGGCTTGCGGGTGATGTCGGTCCAGCGGGCCGTGTCGAGGGCGGCGGCGACCGCGCACTCCTCCAGCGTCTCCTCGCCGGCCTCGTCGGGGACCTCCGCGCGGTCGCGCCGCGTGCGGTCCTTCACCCACGGGTCCGGCAGGAACAGCCGCCAGTTGACCGGCGCGCTCAGCTCCTCGCCGGCGAACCACACGCCGAACGCCTGCTGACCCTGGAAGACCTGACCGCGCTCCGGGTCGAAACGCCGGTCCACGCCCACCGAGTGCTCGCCGGCCTTCGGGATCGGCATCGGCCGCACCACCCACGCCTGCGGGTGCCCGGCGCGCTCCAGGAACCGCCCGAGGGAGGCGCGCATCGGCTGCCAGTCCCAGGTGGAGCTGGAGATGAAGTGGTGCAGGCTCTGCTCGGCGGCCGGGCCGCCGATCTGCGCGGCGATGTTCCGGATCGACTTGCGGCCCTGCGCCGTGAGCAGCCCGTGCAGGTACTGCTCCGCCTTCAGCCGCTGGTCGCGGCGGGCGAAGCCGGAGAAGAGGGCGGTGGACAGCTCGGTGAAGACGTCCTCGCCGGGACGGGGGGCGGCGGCCCGGGGGACGGCGCGGACCCGGGGCCGCGGCACGGTCAGCGGAGCGGCCGCGGCGGCGGTCCCGTACTTGATGGCGACGGATGTACTCACGACACTCCTGCCCGTCCTGTCCGAAGGATGCGCAGCTGCCTACCGCTGCCCCTCCACCGTCGCCCGGGCGCCCCCGCCCCGACGAGGTGGACCCGGCACCCGATTCGGCCGCCGGATGGTGGCCGGACCACCGTCCCGCCCCTGACCTGCGCTTCCGCCCCCTCCGGCGGGGCCGTCAAGGACGCGTGAAGGACTCCCGGAGGGGTCTGTTCACCTCCCCGCCACCCACGGCGGTGGTCCGGCCACACCCCCTCCGGAAGACCTCCGGAAGATCTCCGGAAGACCCCCGGATGGCCGGTACGCACCCCCGGACGACGGGTTCCGGACAGCTCCCCGGCGCACCACGGGGTGAGCTGACAGACTCGACGGACGGGCTTTGACCGGTCGCTCTCCGTCGCCGGACCATCGCAGAGCGAGGCGACACGGGCCCCGGTTAATGCCCCAGGCCGGAAGCGCCCGTGGGGGGGGGGGGGTGGAGGGAGGGGACCGCCCGGCGCGCGCGAGCACAGGACGCGGGAGAGAGGGGTGGCGGAGGGGAGTC
>NZ_JBHYKM010000015.1:81207-91964 GCF_042741435.1 Streptomyces sp. NPDC058955
CCCGGACCCCCCCCGCCGCCGCACCAGCGCGCAGGGGGGCCACCGGGCCCCGAATAAACCCCCCGCCCCGCACGCGCCCCCGGCCCATCCCACCACGCCGCGTCCGCGCCCGCGCTCCCCTCTAACCTGGGGGTATGGGAACGCGCGAGCAGGCACCGGTCGTCGCGGTGGTCGCGGCCGGCGGGGTGCTCGGCGCCTCCGCCCGCTACGCGGCCACCCTCCTCTGGCCGACCGCGCCCGACGCCTTCCCCTGGACGATCCTCGCGGTGAACGCGGCCGGCTGCGCCCTGCTCGGGCTCCTCATGGTCCTCGCCACCGAGGCCCCGGCCGCCCCGCACCCGCTGCTGCGGCCGTTCCTCGGCACCGGGTTCTGCGGCGGCTTCACCACCTTCTCGACGTACGCGCTCGACACCCGGCGGCTCCTCGGCGCGGACCGCACCGCCGCGGGCGTCCTCTATCTGGGCGGGACCCTGGTCACCGCGCTCGCCGCCGTCGTCGCCGGCGTCGCCGCGGGCCGGGCCCTGTGGGTGCGGAGGGAGACGGCATGACACGGACCGCAGGCCGGGCGCTGCGCCTGACGATCGTCGTCGGCGAGAACGACACCCGGCACCACCGCCCGCTCTCCACCGAGATCGTGCACCGCGCCCACGCCGCCGGGCTCGCCGGCGCCTCCGTCTTCCGGGGCGTCGAGGGCTTCGGCGGCTCCTCCCGCATCCACACCGCGCGGATCCTCTCGCTCAGCGAGGACCTGCCGGTGGCGATCCTGATCGTGGACGAGGAGGAGCGGATCCGCGCCTTCCTGCCCGAACTGGAGACCCTGGTGACGGACGGTCTGGTGCTGCTCGACGCCTGCGAGGTGGTGCGCTGGGCCGGCCGCGACGCCCCACCGGGACCGGCGCCGGACGGCGCGTCGGAAGGGACACCGGCGGAGTGAACTGGCTGTTCGTGGCGCTCGGCGCCGCCGTGGGCGCCCCGCTGCGCTACCTCACCGACCGGGCCGTGCAGGCCCGCCACGACTCGGTCTTCCCCTGGGGGACCTTCACCGTCAACGTCGTGGGCTCGTTCGTGCTCGGCCTGCTCACCGGCGTCACCTCGGCGCAGGCGAACCTGCTGCTCGGCACCGGCCTGTGCGGCGCCCTCACCACGTACTCGACCTTCTCGTACGAGACGCTGAAGCTGTACGAGGGCGGGGCGAAGGGGTACGCGGTGCTGAACGTGGCGGGCAGCCTGACCGCCGGGCTCGGAGCCGTATGGCTCGGAACCGAGGCGGCCGGGCTGCTGTAGCCGCGTCCGTCAGGCGGTGATCCAGTCGGAGGTGGCGATCACCGGCTGGACGCCGTCGCGGTGGACGGTGCCCTCGATGAGGCCGTACATGCGGTCCGCCGCGAAGTACACCTCGTTCTCGTTCTTCAGGCCGAACGGCTCCAGGTCCACCAGGAAGTGATGCTTGTTCGGCAGGTTCAGCCGTACCTCGTTGACCGTCGGCACGTTGTCCAGGACCCGGCAGGCCATCGCGTGCAGGGTCTGCTGGAGCGAGTAGCTGTACGTCTCCGCGAACGCCTCCAGCATGTGCCGGCGGGCCTTCCGGTACGAGCGGTCCCAGTCGTGCTCCGGGTCCGCCGCCGCCGTGGCCGAGTGCGCCCAGCGGGCGGTGACCTTGGTGGCCAGGATCCGGTCGTACGCCTCCTGGAGCGTCGTGTACTCGTCCTTGAGGAAGCCGTGGAACTCGGAGGCGGTCGAGTTCATCACCGTCAGGTCCTTCAGCCCGGACAGCACCTGGAGGCCGGTGGTCTCGCTGTACGTGACCTGCGCGGTGCGGATCTCCTGGCCGCTGCGGACGAAGGAGTGCTGCTCCTTGCGGGTCGGCACCGGGATCCGCTCCCAGGCGAACTCCTCGACGCGGATCTGAGCCTCGCGGATCACCTCCTGGGAGGTGACGAAGTGCCGGGCGAGGAGGATCGCGAACGCCTCGGGGGAGTCGACGCCGTGCTCCTTGGCGAAGGCGTAGACGGTGTTCTTGGTGGTGTCGGTCGGCAGGCAGTTGGCGTTGTCACCGGTCAGGTGGACGTCGCGGTACTCGCCGCGCAGCGCCACCGACACGTTCAGGTCGCGGATCTCGTGCCAGGCGCCGTCCTCGCCGCCCCTGCGGGCGATCCGGACGATGCGGTTCTCGGCCTTGCCGTACTGGTTCTGGGCCAGAACGTGCTTGCTCATGCAGCTCAGCTCCTGCGGGTACGCGGATACGGGTATCCCGTACGCCCGGCGTCCAGCGCGCCCGCGTCCCGCGGTGGTGCGCTCCCCGCCGTCCGGCCCGTGAACGGCGGACCGCCCCGGGACTGACGAGCATCCCGGTCCGTAGGTTGTGGCTCGAAGATAAGGGCCTTCCAGGTGGCTGGCAATGGGGGAACCGGGCGCGGTCAGCAGGGCAGCACCCGCGTCTCCACCGCCGGCAGGCCCTTCGCCCACCAGTGGTCGTAGCGCCCGTACACCCGCGGATCGCGGTCGGCGAGCAGCCGTCCCAGGGACGCCGCCTCGGCCGCGAGGCCGTCCCAGTCGGCGGCCGTCAGCGGGTGGAAGGCGGCCGCCTCGATCCCGCCCCCGACGGGTCGCCAGGCCCCGGCCACGTACCCGTCGACCAGCAGCGTGGGCAGCACGTCGCCGTTGATCCGTATGACGTGCCGGCGGTACGCGGCGGGCACGATCCGGCTGCGGTCCGCGTACGCCAGCAGCGTGCTGTCCCACATCGCCATCAGGCGCGGCGGGGCCGGCGCGGCCCCGTCCGGGCGGACCGCGCCCGGCAGGTCGTACAGCACCGCACCGTCCGGGCCGGACAGGAGCTCGGCCGCGCCCTCCCGGACCAGCGCGTCGAGCGCCGCCCGGGCCCGGCCGCGCTGCACCAGGCCGAACTGGGCCAGGTCCGCCGCCGACGCGGGCCCGAAGCCCGCCAGATAGCGGCGGGCCAGTGTCTCCAGGCCCCCGGCCGCCGCCTCCGGCCCGGTCCGCACCGGCTCGGGCCCCGCCGCGACGAAACCGGGCGAGACGGCGTACTGCCACGGCGGGCCGCTCGGCACGTGCCACAGCGGCGCGTACTGCCGCAGCAGCCGCCCGGCCGCCGGGGTGAGGCTGCCGCCGCCCCACGACTCCTCGGCCCGCGCCCGCAGTTCGTCGCCGGTGCGGGGCCGGTCCGCGTAGGCGAGGAGCTCCGGCATCAGGGCGTCCGCGTCGTCCGGGGTGATCCCGGTGTCGGTGAACCGCCGGTCGCGCAGCCGGCTGCCGCGCAGCGTCGGCTCCACCGCCTCCCGGAACGGCCGGTAGTCGTCGGCGTGGACGAGGTGCAGGGTGATCCGCATCAGGGTCGAGCGGACCAGCCGGAACCCCTCGACGGCCGCGTCGAGTCCGGCCGGGTCGAAGCCCGCCACCCGGTTCCACAGCGCCACGTACGGCGAGCCGGGCTGCTGCGCCTGGAGCGCCACCACCCGCCGGACCGCCTCCTCGACGCCGACCGGCTCCCGGGCCAGCAGCAACTGGCGGGCGAGCGTGGCCCGGTTGAGGGCGCGGGCGGTGAGGGCGGGCGGCGCGGTCGCGGTCATGGCCCCGATTGTGGCGCCCGGCACCGACACCCGCGGCGCCCGGCACCGACACGTGAGGCGCCCTACTGCTCGCGCAGCCCCCAGGGGGACCCGTACTCCGTGAGGAGGTCCAGGAAGGGGCGCGGGTCGAGGGCCTCGGCGCCGAGCACGCCGGAGCCGGTCCAGACGCCGGTGGCCAGCAGTTCGAGCGCGACGACCGGGTTGACGGCGGTCTGCCAGACGACGGCCTGGGAGCCGTACTCGCGCATCGACCACTCGTTGTCGACGACGTGGTACAGGTACACCTCGCGCGGCGCCCCGTCCTTCACGCCCTTCACCCAGGTGCCGGCGCAGGTCTTGCCGCGCATCCGGTCGCCGAGCGTGGCCGGGTCGGGCAGACAGGCCGCGACGACGTCGCGCGGGGAGACCCGGGTGCCGTCCGGGAGCGTCACCGGCTCCGTGCGGTCCAGCCCGACCCGGTGCAGCTCCTTCAGCGTCCGGATGAACTCCTCGCCGAGGCCGTACTTGAAGGTGACCCGGCGGGCGTCCACCCAGCGCGGGATCAGCAGCACCTCCTCGTGCTCCACGTTCACGCACTCCACCGGCCCGATGCCCTCGGGGAAGTCGAAGACCTCCGGCTCGCTGAACGGCGGCGTGGTGAACCAGCCGCGGTCCGCCTCCCACACCACCGGCGGGTTCAGGCACTCCTCGATGGTCGTCCAGATGGAGAACGACGGCGCGAAGTCGTAGCCGTCGACGGTCAGGTTCGCGCCGTCGCGGACCCCGATCTCCTCGATGGAGTCGAAGAGTTCCTCGGCGGCGTAGCGGGCGAAGACGTCCGAGAGGCCCGGCTCCACGCCGAGCCCGACCAGCGCCAGCCGGCCCGCCTCCTCCCACTCCGCCGCCCGCGCGAACTGGGCGTCGCCGAGCTTCACCCCGCACTCCTCGTACGGGCGCTCCGGGTGCGGCCGGGACAGCGACATCGCCATGTCCAGGTAGTGCGCCCCGGCCGCCAGCGCGGCCTCGAAGAGCGGCAGGACGAACCGCGGGTCGGTCGCGTTCAGCAGGACGTCGCAGCGCTCGCGCTCCAGGAGGGCGGTGACCGCCGCCCGGTCGGAGGCGTCGATCCGGGCGGCGCTGAAGCGGCCGCCCGACTCGCCGAGCGCGGCGACGGCCGCCTCGGCGCGGGACAGGTCGTAGTCGGCCACCACCATGTGGCCGAGGAAGGAGCGGCGGGCGGCGATCCGGGTGACGGCGGTCCCCACACCACCGGCACCGACGAGCAGGACGCGCATATCGACAAACCACCTCTCATCGTGATGAAAAAGACGGGTCCCGGGAGTGCGCCCATGAAAGCCGTCCGCCCGGACAAGGGTCAACGGCGTTGGCATAACCTGGGAAGAAGAGGAAAGAGGGGTTCTGATGCCTAAGAAAGTGGTGCCGGAGGGGGAGAGACGCCGTCGAAAGCCCGCGAAGGCGGGCGGTGTCGTCCTCTCCGAGCGGCTCTACATCGAGACCGCCCTGCGGATGCTCCAGGAGCACGGCAGGGACGGCCTGACCGTGCGCCGGCTCGGCGCGGCCCTCGGCGCCGACCCCAGCAGCCTCTACCGCTACTTCCGCGGCACCGACGACCTCCTGCTCGCCGTCGGCGACGAACTCGCGGGCCGCGCCCTGCGCGGCTGGGCGGCCACCGGCGACTGGCGGGCCGATCTGCGCGAGCTCGGCCTGCGCATCCACTCCGCCTACCTCGCCCACCCACAGGCGGCGATCCTCACCGCCAGCCGGGTCAGCGGCCGGTCCCACGAGATCGCCGCCGACGAGGCGGTCCTCGGCGTGCTGCGCACCGCCGGCCTCCCCGACGCCGAGGCGGCCCGCGTCTACCACGCCTTCATCGACCAGGCGCTGGCCTTCGCCGCCCTCGACGCGGCGGCCCTCGCCCTCCCGCACACCGCCCGCGCCGCCGACGAGGCCGTCTGGCAGGCCACGTACGCCCGCCTCCCCGCCACCACCCACCCGCACATCGCCGCCACCGCCCCCCGCCTGGTCGCCCGCATGAACACCAGCGCCTACCCGACGGCCCTGGAGATGCTCCTGGACAGCGCGGCGGCGGCCCTGGCGCGCGCGGCGGCCCCGCGGACCCCGGACGGCGGCGGCGCCGCGTAGGCCCGGCCGGGTGCCACGCAGGCCCGGCCGGGCGTCTGCGTCCGCGTCCGCGTCTGCGTCCCCGTCAGCGCGCCGCGGGGCGCGGCCAGGCCGCTGCGCGCAGGAGGCGGAGGCCGTTGAGGCCGACGAGGACCGTGGAGCCCTCGTGCCCGGCGACGCCGAGCGGCAGCGGGAGGGTGCCGATCAGGTCCCAGGCGACCAGGACGGCGATGAAGACGCCCGCGATCACCAGGTTCTGGACGACCAGCTTGTGCGCGGTGCGGGAGAGCGCGACGACCGCGGGGACGGCGGCCAGTTCGTCGCGCACGACCACCGCGTCGGCCGTCTCCAGGGCGAGGTCGGAACCGGCCCGGCCCATCGCGACCCCGCAGTGCGCGGCGGCCAGCGCCGGCGCGTCGTTGACGCCGTCGCCGACGACCAGCACACGGCGGCCCTCCGCCTCCCAGGCCCGTACGGCCGCCACCTTCTCCTCGGGCAACAGCCCGGCGCGTACGTCGGTGATGCCGACCCGCTCGGCAACCTGCCGCGCGGCCCGCTCGTTGTCGCCGGTCAGCAGGACCGGGGCGCGGCCGGTCAGCCGGGTGAGGGCGGCGACGGTCGCGGCGGCGTCGGGCCGGAGCCGGTCGGCGACGCCGAGGACGCCCACCGGCTCCCCGTCGCGCAGCACGGCCACCGCCGTCCTCCCGGACTCCTCCAACTCCCGCACCACGCGCGCGTGCCCGCTGTCGGCGCCGGTGGAACGGTCGGCGGCGTCGGCTCCGGCGTCGGCTCCGACTCCGGTGTCGGTGTCGGTGTCGGTGTCGGTGTCGGCTCCGGTGACGGCGAGCAGCCGTGCGGGGGAGCCGACCTCGATCCGCCGGCCCTCGACGGTGGCGGTGACGCCCCGCCCGGGCGCGGCGGTGAAGCCCTCCGCGGCGGCCAGGACGAGACCGCGCTCCCGCGCCGCGCCGACGACGGCCCGGGCCAGCGGATGCTCGCTCCCGTGCTCCGCCGAGGCGGTGAGCCGGAGCAGGGCGTCGGCGTCCAGGCCGCTGCCGGGCAGCGGGCGTACGTCGGTGAGGCGCGGGGTGCCCTCGGTGAGGGTGCCGGTCTTGTCGAGGGCCACGGCGTCGACCTGCCCGAGGCGCTCCATGACGACGGCGGACTTGGCGAGGACGCCGTGCCGGCCGGCGTTGGCGATGGCGGAGAGCAGCGGCGGCATGGTGGAGAGGACCACCGCGCACGGCGAGGCGACGATCATGAAGGTCATCGCCCGGAGCAGCGCGGACGTCAGGTCGTCGCCGAAGGCGAGGGGGACGCCGAAGACGGCGAGGGTCGCGAGGACCATCGACACCGAGTACCGCTGCTCGACCTTCTCGATGAACAGCTGCGTCGGCGCCTTGGTGCGGGACGCCTCCTCGACCATCCGCACGATCCGGGCGATCACCGAGTCCGAGGGGTCCCGCCCGACCCGTACGCGCAGGGCGCCGGTGCCGTTGACGGTCCCGGCGAACACCTCGTCGCCCGGCTCCTTGACCACCGGCAGCGGCTCGCCGGTGATCGTGGCCTGGTCGACCTCGCTCGCCCCGCCGACGACCCGTCCGTCCGCGCCGATCCGCTCCCCGGGCCGGACGAGGACGGTGTCGCCGACCGTGAGCAGCTCCGCGTCCACGGTCTCCTCGGAGCCGTCGGGCAGCAGCCGGGTCGCGGTGGCGGGCGCGAGGTCGAGCAGTCCGCGCACCGAGTCCGCGGTCCGCGCGGTCGCGACCGCCTCCAGGGCGCCGGAGGTCGCGAAGATGACGATGAGCAGCGCGCCGTCGAGGACCTGGCCGATCGCGGCGGCGCCGAGCGCGGCGACGACCATCAGCAGGTCCACGTCGAGGGTCCGCTCCCGGAGTGCCTTCAGCCCCTCCCAGCCGGGCTCCCACCCGCCGGTGGCGTAGGCGGCGGCGAAGAGCGTGCCCCACAGCCAGGCGGGGCCGTCGAGCAGGTACGGGAGGAGGGCGAGGAGGAAGAGGGCGAGCGAGGCCAGCGCCCAGCGCACCTCGGGAAGCGCGAGGGCGCGGGTGCGGGTGCGGAGGGGGGCGGGGGAAGGGGCGGCCGGGGCGGCGGCGGGGCGGACGGGCTGCCGGGAGTCCCGGCGCTGTGCGTCCCGGTCGCGCTGGTCGCGTTCATCGTGTTCATCGCGCTGATCGCGTTCATCGTGTTCATCGCGCTGATCGCGTTCATCGCGCCGGTCGTGCTGGTCGCGTTGGTCCAGGGAAGAAGGCATGGCGGGGCGACCCTTCGCGGGCAGGCGGCATCGGCCCCACCACCATAGCGGAACACCTGAACAGCTATTCATGTGTCATCCGTATGATGGGCGCATGGGCCACGGAATCGACACCGCCACCGGCGCGACCCCCCGCGAACGGCTCGACGCCGTCGGCACCGCGGACGTCGCCGCCACCCTTCAGGCCCTCGCCACCCCCTCCCGCCTGTACATCCTCGCCAGGCTCCAGGAAGGCCCCTGCTCGGTCGGCGACCTCGCCGAGGCCGTCGGCATGGAACCCTCCGCCTGCTCCCACCAGTTGCGCCTGCTGCGCAACCTCGGACTGGTCACCGGCGAGCGCCACGGCCGCTCGATCGTCTACGCCCTGTACGACAACCACGTCGCCGAACTCCTCGACCAGGCGCTCTACCACGTGGAGCACCTGCGCCTCGGCGTCCGCGACACGGCCGCGGAGCCGTCGGCCTCCTGACGGCTGCGGCGCGCTCCGGGGGCGGCGCGCTCCGGGGCGGCGCGCCGCGAGGCCGGACGCCCCCCTCCCGTACGAAGAATGGGGTGGAACCGTACGAACCACCCCGCGGGAGACGCCCGTCCATGAGCACGACGACCCCACCCCCCGTCCGGATCGGCGCCCTCGCCCCGCTCACCCGCCCCGGCTGGACCGAGGCCGGCCGACACCTGCTCGCCGGCCTCGAACTGGCCGTCGGGGAGGCCAACGCGGGCGGAGGGATCGACGGCCGGCCGCTGGAACTCGTCGTCAGGGACACCGCCGCCGACCCGGACCGGGCCGAGGCGGCCGTGGACGAGCTGGCCGGGCTCGGCGTGGCCGCCCTGGCCGGCGAGTACCACAGCGTCGCCGCCCGCGCGGCGGCCGCCCGGGCCGACGCCCTCGGCCTGCCGTTCCTCTGCTCCTCGGCGGTCCTCGACGCGCTCACCGAACGGCCCACGGACCGGGTCGCGCGGCTGGCCCCGGCGCAGTCCCACGGCTGGCGCGTCTACGCCGACTTCCTCCTCGCCGCCGGCCGCACCCGCGTCGCGGTCGCCGCCGAACCGAGCCTCTACTGGGCGGCTGGCACCCGCATCCTCCGCGACCACCTGACCCCGCGGGGCGGCACCGTCACGGAACTCGACGCGCGCGCCCTGCCCCCCGCGGCGCTCTGCGACGCACTCGCCGCCGGAGGCGCCACGGCCCTCCTGCTCCTCACCGGCTTCCCCGACCCGGCCGTCCCGATCGTGAGGGCGGTCCGCCGGGACCCCCGCCTGGACGACGTCCTCGTCGGCGCGCCCGCCGGCCAACCGGAGTTCCCGGCCTGGGAGGAACTCCTGGGCGAGGACGGCGCCGCGATCCCGTTCCTGCGCTACCTCCCCGTCCGCCCCACCCCGCTGGGCGCGCGCGTGGAGTCCGCCCTCCGGTCCCGCCTCGGCGCGACGCCCTCGTTCGTGGCGTTCGAGGGGTACGACACGATCACCGTCCTCACCGAGACCCTCCGCGCCCACGGCACGGACCGCGCGACCATCGCCGGCGCGTGGCCCCACGTGACCGTCGAGGGCACCCGCGGCGCCATCCGCTTCACCCGCCCCACCGACACGCCCGTCCAGCAGTGGACCTGGCCCCCCGTCCAGGTGACCGACCGCGACCCGGCCGCCCCGGCCCGCTTCCGCACCCTCCACACCGCACCCCCGGAACACCCCCGGCGGTGACAGCGGCACCGAGGGGCAGTTCCCGGGCGACTGCCCCTCGCGCCCCCGACGCGTCACTAGCTTCACTCCCGGAGCGAGGCGCGCTCCAGAACAGGGAGACGGAACGATGAAGCGACCCTTGGTACGTCTGACTCTCGCCCTCACCGCGGTGCTCGGCCTGACCGGCCTCGCCGGCGCGGGCACGGCCGCGGCCGACACGGCGACGGTCGAATCGACGGCCGTCACCACCGAGTACTTCACCGGCTTCGGCACCGGCTCGTCCGCCTGGACGGCCGAGTCCTCCGCCTACAACGACGCCTACGTGAAGGCGTCGTTCGCCGGCTACGCCCGCTACACCTGCTTCCCGTCCGGCATCCCGTACACCCGGCAGATCAGCCAGTACATGTACTGGTCGAACGCCACGGTCCGCTGCACGAAGTGACCCCGAGGCCCCCGACCCCCTGATCCACCGGCCGCGGAACCGGCCGCAAAAAAGGACCCTCCCGAAGGAGGGTCCTCTGCGTGCGCCCCCGGCAGGACTCGAACCTGCGGCCAAGTGCTTAGAAGGCACCTGCTCTATCCGCTGAGCTACGGGGGCCGGTGGTGGCCTCGGGCCTGGTGGCCCTGGTGGGTGGGGTGGGGCTGCCGGGACAAGGATAGGGGTCCTGGCGGCTCGGGCCCGGTGCTTCGCCTGCGTGGCACGATGTGGAGGTTCGGTGAAGCGAACCGATAATCGCAGGCAGGTGCGATTCGCGCAGCGCTTTTCACGCCACTCGGGGCGGGTGTTGTGCACTCGTTATGCCCGGGCTTCCGGTCGGCCTCCCCTTCTTCGGCGCGCAGGGTCGCCATACGCTTCAAAAACGCTCATAAATTGGGCATTCTTCGCATGTGGTGACCTTGGACGAACGGCCTCAGCTGATCGACGCACTCTCGGCCCTGCGCGACCGAGTCGCGGCCGTGCGTCTTCCCCTTCCCCTTCCGGGCGTGCCGCGCGCCCGGCAGACCCGGGCCGGGCGGGAGGGGCCCCCCCAAGCCAAAACGGTGGGCCCGGGGTATGGCCCCCCCGCCCCGCCGCGACCCGGCGGGGGGGGGGGGTC
>NZ_JBHYKM010000016.1:0-49885 GCF_042741435.1 Streptomyces sp. NPDC058955
GCGCCACCGGGCGGTACAGCGACGCCGCCCGCGTGCCCTCGGTGCCGAGCCCGTCGCGGGGCCCCCGCGCCGGCCCGGGGGCGGGGGGCGGGGCCCGCCCCCGGGCCCGGGGCGGGGGGCGCCCCCCGGCCCGCGCCCCGGGCCCCGCGCCGGGGGGCGGGCGCCCCGGGGGCCGGGCGGGGGTGGGGGGCGGGCCGGGGCGCCCCGCCCCCGCCACCGTGCCGATCGGCCCCGGCCCGCGGGTCGCGGACACCCGGGCGGCGCTCGCCGTCGGCCAGGCCGCCGACCCGCACGCCACCGGCTGGCTCCGGCCGCCCGGCGGCGAGGCCGCGCCCGCGCCCTCGCCCGTGCCGCAGCAGGCCCAGCCGCAGGCGGCGCCGGAGCCCGGCCCGTGGCGGCCGTGGCGCTTCCGCATGTCGAACGACGTGTGGGGGACTCCGGTCGTCGACGGCGACCTGCTGTACGTGACCTCCTTCGAGGTGCACGCGCTGGACACCGCGTCCGGCCGGCGCCAGTTCAAGACCCGGGACGTGGCCTGGTCGATGGCCGTGGCCGGGGGCCGGATCCACGCCTCCGACGGGCCGACGCTGTACGCGCTGGACGCCACCGACGGCGGCGAGCGCTGGCGGCTGCGCACCGACGCCTGGGTGTACTCCCTCCGGGTGGACCGGGGCACCGTCGTCACCGGCACCCGGGGCGGCGGCGTCCAGGGCTGGGAGGCGTCCAACGGCGCCAAGCTGTGGGAGATCACCGGCTGTCAGACGGACTTCGAGACCCCGGAGGCGGGCCCGGCGATCCACGGCGACACCGTCTACGTGTGGCGGGACGCCCGGCTCCAGGCCCTCGACGCCCGCACGGGCACCGAGCGCTGGTCGTACCCGATCGGCGACGCCGCCTCCTGCGGGCACGTGCCGGTCCGGGTCGCGCCGGCCGAGGACGGCTGTGTGTACGTCTCGGCCGGCACCCGCGTCCTGTCCCTCGACATCGCCGCCGGGCACGTCCGCTGGCACTTCGAGGCGCCCGCCGTCTTCCTCTCCCCGCCCGCGTTCGCGCCCGGCCCGGCCGTCACCGGCGGCGGTGTCTACCTCGCCGACCACCTCGGCACGGTGTACGCCCTCGACGCCACCACCGGCCAGGACCGCTGGCGGATCGCGACCGAGCAGCGCCAGTCGTCCGAGCCGGTGCTGGTCGCGGACGGCAACGTGCACGTCGGCAGCGGCAGCGCGCTCTACACCCTGGACGCGGTCACCGGCACCCCCCGGTGGCGGTTCGCGGCCGGCTCCGAGCTGGTCGGCACCCCTGTCGTCGCCGACGGGCGGGTCCACTTCGGCTCCGCCGACCACGTCCTCTACACCCTGGACGCGACCGGCGGACAGCTCCGCTGGAAGCTCGCCACCGGCGGCGAGATCACCGGCTCGCCGGTGGTGCGCGGCGGCGTCGTGTACGCGTGCAGCAAGGACCGCTGCGTGTACGCGCTCGACGCGGCGAAGGGCACGGCCACGGGGCGGGGCTCGGCGGCCGCCCGCTAACCCCTCGGGTGTTCGTCCCGGTCGCGGTCGCGCGGCGGCTCGGCCGGGACGTCGTAGTGGCCCGGGGCGGCGTACGGCATGGCCCGGGTCTCGGCGTCGTACGGGGCCCCCGGGGGCGATGTGGCCGGCGGCTGCCCGTCGAGCGTCGGGTGCGTGGGCGGCGGCCCGGCCGGCTCCAGCCGGTGGGCCTTGGCGCGGCCGGACATGACGAGCGCGCCGAGCAGCAGCAGGACCCCGCCGCCGAAGGCGTTGGCGACGCCGTCGCCGAGGCCGCGCCCGTCCCCGGAGACCACCAGGCTCCCCTCGGCCTGCCCGACCCGGACCATCCACAGGACCGTGAAGCCGAGGACGACCAGCCCGGCGACGGCGACGAGCACCCGGGAGCGCAGCACCACGCCGAGGACGGTGACGAGGGCGGCGAAGGCGAACGGCAGCAGGATCGAGCCGATCACCTCGGCGCCGCCGTCGGTGATGCCGGTGAAGAGGTCCTCGATCGGATAGTCGCTGCCGTGACGGCCGTCGTACCAGGCACGGAAGGGGCTCCAGACGGCGGCCGTCGCTCCGGCGAGGGCCAGGACCGAGCCGACGACGTTGCGGATCATCGATCGGCCTCCTCGGGGGCTGCGCGGTCCGGCTCTCGCTGTCGACGCTACGCCCGGTGCCGGGGGCCCGCCACGCGGCGGCCGGGGCCGCCGATAGGGTGTGGCGCGCACACGGCGACGGGAGGGAAGAGACGGCGATGGTACGCACCCGGGTGAAGATGGCCGCCACGCTGACGGTCGTGGTGCTGGCGCTGACCGGCTTCCAGACGAGCTCCGGCGGCAAGGGCGGCGGCAGCGGCAAGAGCAAGAGCAAGAGCAGCGGCGGGGGCGGCTGCTCCAGCGACAAGAAGGACAACGACGACTACGCGGGCTCCGGCGGCGGCGACTCCGGCGGCGGCAGCGACAGCGGTGGCAGCGGCGGCGAGTACACCGCCGAGCCCGCGCCCAGCACCACCACCGCCATCGCGAAGGTGGTCGTCGTCGACTGTGTGAAGCCCGCGCAGAAGAAGCGCAAGGGCAGGCCGGCCCGCAAGGCGGACACCACGGCGACCCTGCGGATCACCTCGGACGCGCTGACCGAGACCACCTTCAAGGTGACGCTGGAGTTCAAGGGCGCCGCGGGTTCGGCGGTGGACTCGGCGGTCGTGGACGTGACCGTCAAGCCGTACGAGACGAAGACCTTCGACGTGAGGATGAAGAACCCGAAGGCCGTCGACCGCGTGCGGAACTGCTGGGTGTACGACGTCCGCGAGGCGTAGCCGCGCCCGACGGGCGCGCGGGGCGGCGGCTACCGCAGCCGGTGCCCCGCCGCCCGCCCCGTGAACAGCTCCGCCTGCCGGTCCGCCGGCAGGTTGCCGAGCGTCACCAGGTGCGGGGCCTGGGCGAGGGCCTGGGACCTGACGGACTCCTTGGCGGACCAGAGGGCGCGTACGGTCCCCTGGACGGCCCCGGTGGGGTACGAGGCGACGACGGCCGCCGCCTCCCGCGCGGCGGCCGCCGCCCCGCCGGGCTCCGTCACCTCGCTGACCAGCCCGGTCTCGTAGGCCCGCCGCGCGGAGATCCGTTCGGCGGAGCCCATGAGGGCCATCCGGGCGACCTCCCCGAACGGCATCCGCTGCGCCATGTGGACGGTCTCGAAGGCGCTGACCATGCCGTAGGTGGTGTGCGGGTCGAAGAAGGTCGCCGTCTCGCCTGCGATCAGGAACTCGGCCTCGCCGAGCAGGTAGAAGGCGCCCCCGCAGGCCATCCCCTCCACCGCGGCGATCACCGGTTTCCACAGGTCGTTGGCCTTGGGGCCGATGCGGAGCAGCGGGTCGTCGATGGTGTACGGGGACGAGGGCTGCGGCACCCGGCCGGCGTCGTCGCGGTCGATGCCGGTGCAGAAGGCCCGGCCGCCGGCGCCGGTGAGGACGATCGCCCGGATCCCGTCGTCGTAGCGGAACCCCCGCCAGACGGCGGCGAGTTCGTCCGCCATGGCGAGGGTGATCGCGTTGAGCCGGTCGGGCCGGTCGAGGGTGACGACGGCGACGCCGGTCTCCTCGTCCCGTTCCAGCGAGATCGTCATCCGCGCTCCAGGATCCAGCGGGGGACGGCGATGCCGTCGATCTCGGTGAAGGCGACGCGGACGGGGGCGCCGATCCGCAGGCGGGCGGGGTCGAGCGAGTTCAGGGGCGCGTCGGGGGCGGTGACGACGTTGCCGGCGAGGCGGATGCGGGGGGCGTCGGCGAGTTCGACGAGGACCGCGTTGTAGGGGGCCTGTTCGGCGTAGTCGGGGAGGAGCGGCGGGTGGGGGAGCACGTACGACCAGATCCGGCCGCGGCCGGACATGAGCCGCCACTCGGTGGCGAAGGACTGGCAGTGCGGGCAGCAGGGGCGGGGCGGGAAGCGGAGTGCGCCGCAGTCCGCGCAGCCCTGTACGCGCAGTTCGCCGCGGGCGGTGAACTCCCAGAAGGGGGCGCCGTCTTCGTCGATGACGGGGTTCAGCATCGGGTCAGCTCCTGAGGAGTAGGGCCGAGGTGGGGACGCCCTCGCCGGCGGTGACGAGGCAGGTGGCGGCGTCCGGCACCTGGGCGGTGGAGGTGCCGCGGAGCTGCTTCACGCCCTCGTTGATGAGGTTGAAGCCGTGGACGTACGCCTCGGAGAGGCCGCCGCCGCCGGTGTTGAGGGGGAGCCGGCCGCCGAGTTCGAGGGCGCCGCCCTCGGTGAAGGCGGCCCCCTCGCCGCGGCCGCAGAAGCCGTAGCCCTCCAGGGAGAGCGGGACGAGGGGGGTGAAGGCGTCGTAGATCTGGGCGACGTCGACGTCGTCCGGGCCGAAGTCGGCGGTCTTCCACAGGTGGCGGGCGGCGGTCCAGGCGGGGCCGCTGAGGGGGTCGTCGTTCCAGTAGTTGACCATGCCGTGGTGCTGGGCGGGCAGGCCCTGGGCGGCGGAGTGGACGTAGACGGGCTTCTGCCGGCAGTCGCGGGCGCGGGCGGCGGAGACGATGACGCAGGCGAGGGCGCCGTCGGTCTCCAGGCAGTTGTCGAAGAGGCAGAGGGGTTCGCTGATCCAGCGGGAGGTCATGTACATCTCGCGGGTCAGCGGGCGTTCGTACATGATCGCGGCCGGGTTCTGGTTGGCGCGGTTGCGGCAGGCGAGGGCGACGTTGAAGAGGTGGTCGCGGGTGGCGCCGTACTCGTGCATGTAGCGGCGGGCGAGCATGCCGATCTCGTCGGCGGGGCGGAGCAGCCCGTAGGGGCGGGTCCACTGGCCGGGGGTGGGGAGCTGGACGGCGGTGTTCTTCCAGGGGCGGGGGCCTGAGCCGCGTTTGCGGGAGCGCCAGGCGACGCCGACGCTCGCCTGGCCGGTGGCGACGGCGGCGGCGAGGTGGCCGACGGTGGCGCAGGAGCCGCCGCCGCCGTAGCCGACCTTGGAGAAGAAGGTGACGTCGCCGGCGCCGATGGCCTTGGCGACCTCGACCTCGTCGGTCTCCTCCATGGTGTAGGAGGCGAAGGCGTCGACCTCGGACGGGGCGATGCCGGCGTCGTCGAGGGCGGCGAGGATCGCCTGGCAGGCGAGCGCCTTCTCGGTCTCCGGGAGCTGTTTCGCGAAGGCGGTCTGTCCTATGCCGACGATGGCGGTGGCGTCCTTGAGCACCGGACCTCCTCATGGGGCAGCACTGCTGACAGCGCGTCAGGCTACAACTAATCTGACGGATAGTCAGCTACGGGACGGCTACCGGGAGGTTGGGGATGGACGTGCGCGGCGACCTGGAGTGGGGCACGATCCCGGGACTCGTCCGGTCGGCGGGGGAGCGGTGGGGCGACCGGGAGGCGGTCGCCGACGGCCGCACCCGGATCTCGTACGCCGGACTCGCCGCCCGGGTGGAGCGGTCCGCCGCGGCCTGCCTGGCCACCGGGATACGCGCCGGCGACCGGGTCGCCGTCTGGGCGCCCAACAGCCTCGACTGGATCGTCGCCGCCCTCGGCGCGGTCACCGCCGGCGCCGTCCTCGTCCCGCTCAACACCCGCTTCAAGGGCACCGAGGCCGCCGACGTCCTCGCCCGCTCCCGCGCCCGGCTGCTCTTCGTCACCGGCACCTTCCTCGGCACCTCGTACGTCGCCTCGCTGCGCCGCGCCGGGGTGCCGCTGCCGGACCTGGAGCGGGTCGTCGTCCTCGGTGACACCGCGCCCGACGAGGCCGAGTGGACCACCTGGAAGGAGTTCCTCGCCGAGGGCGACCGGGTCCCGGCGGAGCGCGTGCGGGCCCGTGCCGACGCCATCGACCCGGACGGTCCCTCCGACATCATCTACACCTCCGGCACCACCGGCCGCCCCAAGGGCGCCGTCATCAGCCACGCCCAGAGCCTGCGCTGCTACGCCGAGTGGGCCGCCCTCGCGGGCCTGGCGGAGGGCGACCGCTATCTGGTGGTGAACCCGTTCTTCCACACCTTCGGCTACAAGGCGGGCGTCCTCGCCTGTCTGATGCGCGGCGCGGTGATCGTGCCGCAGTCGGTCTTCACCGTCGACACCGTCCTCGCCAACATCGCCGCCGAGCGGATCAGCGTGCTGCCCGGCCCGCCCACCCTCCACCAGTCGCTCCTCGACCACCCGGCCCGCGCCGCCCACGACCTCTCCAGCCTCCGCCTGGTCGTCACCGGCGCCGCGGTCGTGCCGCTGCTCCTGGTCGAGCGGCTCCGCTCCGAGCTGGGCATCGGCACCGTCCTCACCGCCTACGGCCTCTCGGAGGCGAGCGGCCTCGTCACCATGTGCCGCCGCGACGACCCCGACGAGGTCGTCGCCACCACCTCCGGCCGGGCCGTCCCGGGCGTCGAGGTCCGGCTCTCCGGCTCGGGCGAGGTGCTGGTCCGGGGGCACAACGTGATGCGCGGCTACTTCGAGGACGAGGAGGCGACGGCCGCCGCGATCGACGCGGACGGCTGGCTGCGCACCGGCGACATCGGCGTCCTCGACGGGGCCGGGAACCTGCGGATCACCGACCGGCTCAAGGACATGTTCATCGTCGGCGGTTTCAACGCCTATCCGGCCGAGATCGAGCAACTCCTCGGTCTGCACCCGGACATCGCCGACGTCGCCGTCATCGGCGTCCCCGACGCCCGGCTCGGCGAGGTCGGCAAGGCGTTCGCGGTGCGGCGGCCGGGCGCGCGGATCACCGCCGACGACCTGATCGCCTGGTCGCGGCGGGAGATGGCGAACTACAAGGTGCCCCGGGAGGTCGAGTTCGTGGCGGAGCTGCCGCGGAACGCGGGCGGGAAGGTGGTCAAGGGGGAGCTGCGGAGGCGGGGTTGAGGCGGGCGGGAGACCGTTCCGGAGGATTGGAATCCGTTTACAGAAAGCCCTCCGCGGACGCAACCACTCCGCCGCGTGTACACGTCATAGAGGCGCGCACTCCCCGTCCCCCTCCGATCCGAGGAGCAGCAGGTGTCCACCCAGGAGATCCCCCTCACCCTCACCCCGCAGCAGGCCGCCACCGGAGTCGTCATCCCGGTCACCCTGCCCGGCGGCCCCACCCAGCTCCACGTCCCGCCCTGCCGCCACGGAGACGTCGTCCCCGTCCGGCTCGGCGGCGGGACCGTCCTCCTCCGCATCACCGTCGCCGGCGGCCAGGCCCCGCAGCAGCGCAGGTCCGGCGTCGCCGGCTGCCTCGTCCCGCTCCTCGTCATCGGCGCGATCATCGGCGGCCTGTACCTCCTCGACGCCAACGACGAGAAGGACACCCCCGACGCCCGGCCCACCGTCCCCACCTTCTCCGTCTCGCCCTTCCCCAGCCTCGACCTCGGCGACCTCGCCCCCACCGCGACCGCCACCCCCACCGAGGAGGAGCCCGACCCGTACGACAAGGGCACCTGCCTCAACGGCACCCTGCCGGACTCCGAGACCGCCCAGTCCGTCAGCGGCGTCGAAGAGGTCCCCTGCTCGGCCTCGGACGCCCACTACAAGGTCATCCAGACCTTCCCCTTCACCTCCGACATGAACAAGTGCAACGCCAACCCCAAGACGGAGTACGCCTTCTCGCACCGCTACACCATGAACGGCACCACCATCAGCGAGTACGTCTACTGCCTCGTCGGCCTCGGCTCCTACGCCCGCAGCTAGGGCCTCTCACGGCGCAGCAGCACGATCCCGGCCTCCTCCGACACCACCCGCCACCCCGGGTCGCCGGCCGCCTCCCGCAGGACGCCCTCCGTCGCGCCCGCCGGAAAACCGTCCGCCCGGTCCACCACCAGCCACTCCACCGCCGGCTCCCGGCCCGGCAGCCCCGGCGCCGCGAGCCGCACCACCGTCCGGTCCGTGAGGTGCGGGGCGAGTGCGTTGCTCGCCGCCACCCGCACCCCGTCCGGCACCCGCGCCACCGCCGCCCGCGCCGCCGCCTCGCGCGGACCCTCCCGCCAGAAACCCGGCGTGACGAGCTGGGCGGTCGGCTGGAGGGGCAGGAGCAGCAGGACGGCTCCGAGCGGTACGGCCAGGGGGAGCCGCGCCCCGCGCCGCAGCGCGTCCACGAGGGCCGCGAACGCGATCGGCACGAGCACGGCCGAGTAGTGCAGCCCGGGCTCCCAGTGGGACGGCACCGACGAGGTGAACCGCCAGGCCAACGTGGGCAGCAGCAGCCACGCCAGCGGGCTGCGCAGCACCAGGCCGCCGGTGACGGCGAGCAGCGCGAGGAGGGTGAGCACCTTCACGGACCAGCCGTCGAGGAGCCCGTACCCGCCGTCGACCTGCTCGGCGTACAGATAGCGTCCGTCGGGCGCGAAGCCCGGGACCACCACCTTGAGGACGAGCAGCGTGGCGAACACCGACCCGACGACGAGGAACCATCCCGTCCGCCGGTCCCGCCCGTGGTGCGCGACCAGCAGCCCGAGGACGGCGGCCGTCGCCCCCAGGTCCTCCTTCACGAGGAGCAGCCCCGCCGCCCACCAGGCCGCCGCCCGCAGCCGCCCGTCCAGATACGCCCGGCAGGCCAGCGCCAGCAGCGGCAGCGCGAACGCCACCTCGTGGAAGTCGAAGCCGACCAGCGTCTGCACGCCCCACGCCAGACCGCAGGCCGCGCCGACCACGGGACCGGCGAACGGCCGTGCGGGCAGATGCCGCTGGGCGGTCCGCCCGGTCACGTACACCGCCACCGCGACCAGCGCCGTCTGCGCCACCAGCAGCAGCTCCACCCGCGGCACCAGCCGGTACACCGGACCGAGCAGCGCCAGCACCGGATGGAAGTGGTCCCCGAGCAGCGGCAGCGCCTCGCCCCCGAAACCGGCCGGGGCCGTCGCCGTCCGGATCTCCGACGCGGGCAGCCGCCCCTCCGCCCACGACCGCACCGCCTGCCCGAAGATCCCCAGGTCGTAGCCGGTCGTCCGGAACCGGGCGTGGTTCCGCAGCGCGAACGCGGTGTGCAGGACGAACAGGACGACGGCGACGAGCGCCGGCCCCCGCCGGGACGGATCCGCCGGCCTGCGCAGCGGCGGCGCCTCGGGTGCGGTGATCATGAGCATGGGAGGCAGCTTCGGCGGCACCCCCTGAAGGGCCCCTGAAGCTCCCTGAGGAATTCCTCAGGACCGGCCCCGGCCAGAGGCGATACTCGGGGCCATGCGCATCCTGGTGATCGAGGACGAGGAACGGATAGCCGCCTCGCTGCGGCGCGGTCTCACGGCCGTCGGCTACACCGTCGACGTGGCCCACGACGGCGTCACCGGACTCCACCTGGCCCGCGAACACCGCTACGCCGCCGTCCTCCTCGACCTGATGCTGCCCGGCCTCAGCGGCTACCAGGTCTGCGCCCGGCTGCGCGCCGAGGGCAACGACGTGCCGGTGCTGATGCTCACCGCGAAGAACGGCGAGTACGACGAGGCCGAGGGCCTGGACACCGGCGCCGACGACTACCTGGCGAAACCGTTCTCGTACGTGGTCCTGGAGGCCCGGCTGCGGGCCCTCGTCCGCCGGGGCGGCGCCCGCACCCCCGCCCTCCTGGAGGCCGGCGACCTGTGGCTCGACCCGGCCCGCCGCACCTGCGGCCGGGGCGCCGAGCAGATCGCCCTCACCCCGAAGGAGTTCGCCGTCCTGCACTGCCTGCTCGGCCGCCTCGACGAGGTGGTGCCCGTCGTCGACGTCCTCGACGAGGTGTGGTCCGCCGACTTCACCGGCGACCCGAACATCGTGCACGTCTACATCAGCGCCGTGCGCAGGAAGATCGACGCCCCCTTCGGACGCGAGACCATCGAGACGGTGAGAGGCGCCGGCTACCGGGTGAGCGGCCGTGCGTGAGCCCGGCCGCCCCGTGTGGGCGACCCGCCCGGTCTGGGCGTCCGGCCTCGCGGCGACCCTCGTCGTCGGCTGCGCGGTGGCCTGGCTCCAGTACGCGGACCGGGCGGCGGGACCGCGCTCCACCTGGCCCGCCGTCCACCTGAACGACGACCGGGTCGGCCCGCAGATCGAGTGGATCACCACCTGGGGCACCTGGCTCGGGGCCCTGTACGTGGCCGTCGTCTGCCTCCTGGCTGGGAAGGGCGGCCCGTGGTGGGTACGGCTCCGGGGCGCGGCGGTCGCCGCCGTCGTGACGGCCTGCCTGTACGCCACCTACGGCCTCTGGCTCGTCCGCGAGAACGAGCACGGCAAGGTCGACGTCGCCGAGAAGGCGTTCCGCTGGGCCATCGCCTGCGTCGGTCCCTCCGCGGGGCTCATCACCGCGGCGGCGGTCGCGGCGGCGATGGGCCGGGGCGGCACCAGGATCTCCTTCCGCGGCCGGGTGGCGCTGACGGCGGCGGGAGCGACGGGCGTGCTCTTCTTCGCGGCGGTCCGCACCTTCCAGACCCTCAACGACGCGCACGACACGCTCGACAAGGTCTACTGGATCGCCGTCACCACCGGCGTCCCGCTGACGGCCCTCCTGACGGGCTTCCTGGTGCACGTCATGGTCGCCCGGGCGCTCCGCCCGGTGGAGGCGATCCGCCGCGAACTCGCCGACATCACCGGGCAGTCGCTCGACCGCCGCGTCCCCGTCCCGCCGACCGCCGACGTCATCGCCGACCTGGCCCGCACGACCAACGCGACCCTCGACCGCGTCGAGGCCGCCGCCACCCGGCAGCGCGAGTTCACCGCCGACGCGGCCCACGAACTCCGCAGCCCGCTGGCGGCGCTGCGCGCCCAGCTCGAATCGTCCCTGCGGCACCCGGAGTCGGTGGACGACTGGCGGGAAGTGGTGGCGGGGGCGGCGGCGGACGTCGTCCGCCTCCAGCGCCTCGCCGACGACCTGCTGCTCCTCGCGAGCCACGGCTCGGTCCCACCGGTCCGCGAACCGGTCGACCTGTCGGCGCTCGCGGAGGACCTGGTCCGCGAACACCAGCACCTCCCGGAGGCGGCGGCCCTCACCCTCCACTGCGAGGCCCCGACCCCCGCGGTCCTCCCGGGCAACCCGGGCCACCTGGACCGCCTCCTCCGCAACCTCCTCACCAACGCGTGCCGCCACGCCCGTACGAAGGTCACGGTCACGGTCCTGAAGTCGGCGACGGAACTGACCCTCTCGGTCCAGGACGACGGCCCCGGCATCCCCCCGCCCGACCGCACCCGCGTCTTCGACCGCTTCACCCGCCTCGACGAAGCCCGCACCCGCACCACCGGCGGCGCCGGCCTGGGCCTCCCCATCGCCAGAGACCTCGCCACCACCCACGGCGGAACCCTCACGATCGAGGACCCGGGGGAGCGAGGCGCGCTGCTGGTGGCCCGCTTCCCGGTGGGCGCTCGCCCGTCCGGATGACACCCGGCGTACCGGAACGGACTGTGGGTGGTTCAGCCGCGTCCGGCTTCCATTCGTTCTCGGATCTCGGCCGCGCGGGCGCGGACCCGAGGGGCGGGGAGGGCGGCCGGGCGGGGGTGGGGGAGTGCGGGGTGTTCGCCTCTGCAGGGGGCGCAGTCGCCGTCGTGGAGGGTGTCGGTGTAGCCGGGGGCGCCACATTTTCCGCATTCGAGGATGCGTGGGGGTGCGGGTTCACGGCGGGTGGGGAGGGGCGGGAGTTTGTCGTTGAGGCGGCGGCGGACGAGGCCGGCGGGGTGGTGGACGGGCTGGGGGAGGCCGCTGGTCATGGCGCGCAGGATGGAGGTCTCGTCGGCGTCCCGGGCGAACCACTCCTCGACGAGGGGGACGAGGGAGCGGCACTCGATGTGGGAGAGGGACAGGGCGGGGTTCTCGCGTCCGAGAGCGGCGAGGAGGATGTAGGCGCGGGAGCGGGTCTGCCTCGTGGCCTCCCGGGGCACGTCGCCCTGCTGGAAGGCGGACCACCAGGCGCTGTCGCGGGGTGTGCGGGAGAACCAGGTACGGGTGATCCACTTCCCGTCGAGGTGCTCGCGCCCCCGGCGCAGATGGCCGGCGCGCTGGATGCGGTTGAGGGAGGTGCGCAGGGCGCACTGGCCGTAGGGGAGATGCCTGGCCAGCGTCTTCACGGAGATGTCGCTGCCGTCGGGCAGGCGGTCCACGTAGGCGGCGACGGCGGCTTCGCGGGCCGGGAGATGGGCGAAGTCCTGCGGGCCGCGGGGTTCCTGGTGCGGCGCGGTGCGTTTGCCGTAGCCGGGATTGGCCAGAGGGTGTGCGGCGTCACTAAGATTGGCGTCAGTCATGGATCGACTCTGTTCTGGAGAGTTCGGTCTGGTGGCGAGACCCCCGCGGGTGTTACAGCACCTTCGGGGGTCGCCTGTTTTCGCAGGTTCAGGGGCACGGTAAAGGCATATGACACTGTGTGGCAAGTTGGCGACGCTTCGTGCTTGTCGGGCCAACTCGCCGGGTGGTAGGGCGGGTTAAGTCCAGGCCCGTACCCCTTCCGTAGAAACACGGCTCGAAGGTCGGAGCTTGAGCTTCGGGGCGGCGGGGGCCACGACCGCGCATCGTCGGGCAGCGGGCAGCGGAACGGCCCGCCCCCCGAGCCTCCCGGGTGCGGGCCGTGTCGATCCCAGGCGTTACGCGGTACCGCCGAGCTCCCCGGCCGCGACCGCGCTGACGAACGCGGACAGCTGGGGCCGGGACAGGAGCAGGGCGGGGCCGTTCGGGGCCTTGCTGTCTCGGACGGCGACGGTGTCGGCATCGACGAGGCCGCACTCGACGCACTGTGCGGTGGTGTCCGAGTACGTCGACTTCCACCAGGTGACGGGCAGGGTGGAGGCGTCGGCGATGTGGTTCATAGAGTGTTCCTTCCAGGCCCACGTGCGGGGGAGCGTCGGTACGGAGAACCTGGATGTTCACGTTCGGACGGGCTCCGAGAGAAAGCAACCGGCCCAGTTGGTCACGCATGATCGTCGGGTCGGAGGTCCGAGCGCGCAGCGCTCCCTCGGAGAGAATGGCCCACGAGGTCAGAGGCTGCTCGCGCGTCAGAATCGACTGCCGTGCGAGGCGTACCTCGGCGAGGGCGTCGACCTTGGCCTCGACCGCGTCCGACATGGCGGTCGCCCGGATGATCTCGCGCGCGTACTCCGCCGTCTGGAGGAGGCCGGGAATCGCGCCGGGCTGCCAGGTGGAGACGGAGGCCGCGTCTGCCTCCAGGCTGATCACTCGCAAGTCGAACGCCGGTGCTATACGGAATCTGCTGCTTCGTCAGGTAGTTCTACGTGCATCAAAACGACAGCAGGGGCCGGGCAGATGCCCGGCCCCTGCCGTCGGTGGTCCGATCGTGTTGCGCGCGGTCCCTGCCGGGCGGATCCCCCCTGGTTCCGCCCGGAGTCCCCCGGGACCGTGCGCTCCCCCGTCGACCGGCCCCCTGTGGATGGCACCGGCGGCTCCCCCGAAGTCGCCGCCGGTGCCGATATCCCCGAGGGAAATGGTCTACTTGACCGGCTCCGTCGTGATGTGGAGGTCGTCGGTCGAGGGGCCGTCGCCGAGGACCTTCTCGGCGATCTCGTTGGCCGGCTCGGACGTGATGTGCAGGTCCTTGGTGCCGATCTCGCCCTCTCCTCCGCCCGTGATGTGCAGGTCCTCGGGCTTGGCGATCGGGTCGGTGGCGTTGATGTCGGCCATGTCTTCCCCTCCTGAATGGGTTCTTTCGCTGGCTGGTGGACGGGGCCCGTCCGGCTGTTCCCCCGTTGGACGGCCGGGCGGGCCCCGCTGGGCCGGCTCACCCTAGTGCGTCGGGCCGACGGCCTCACCGGCGACCCGTCTGCCCCCCGACACGACGGATCGTTGAGAATTACTCTGCCGCGACGCGATAAACGAATGATGAACGAGCGAACGCTCCTGGTCAGGCGGCGAGCCGCCGGGTCAGCAGCGCCCGGACCCCGACCGCTTCCGGCGCGTTCGACTCCTCGTAGATGGCGAGCGCCTCGCGCCAGCAGACCTCGGCCCGCCCGGACTGGCCGACGGCGTCCAACGCCTGGCCGAGCACGGTGAGGATGTTGCCGCGCCGCCAGGGACCTCCGATGTCCCTCAGCACGGTCAAGGCCTTCTCCGCACTCGACGCGGCCGACCCGTAGCGCTTTGCGGCGATGTCCACCTCGGCGATGCGGAACAGCGCCATGCCTTCCCAAAGCCGCTGCCGGCAGTCCACGAACACGGCCAGAGCCTCCCGGAGCCGCTCACCGGCCGCCATGAGCTGTCCGCTCTCGGTGAGCGCCAGCCCGAGGGCATAGCGTCCGTTCGCCCCCCTGAGCGCATGCCCCATCTCGTCGTACATGCCGACGCCTTGCTGAGCCATGCTCACAGCGTCGGCGTGCCGACCGGTGGCGAGGCGGATCCGGGAGAGGTTGCAGAGTGCGGCGGCCTCTCCGGCACGGTCCGCCGCACTGCGGAACGCCGCGATGGCCGCGGTCAGATACCGGTCGGCATCCTCGTAACGCGCCTGGTAGTGCGCGATGGCGCCTTGGGCGTTCCGCGCCCAGCAGACAGGGAGGACGTCCTCCACGGACCGGGCCATGCGGACGACCTCGTCCGCTTCCCGGTCCGCCTGGTCGAAGCGGCCCTGGTGGTGGTGGACATACGCCAGGGTCAGGGCCGCGCGCCCCTCCGCCCGTACGTCGCCCGCCTTCGACGCCGCCTCCCGCAGGACGGTCGCGACCGCCTCGTACTCCTTGGAGTTGGCGCCGGACTCGGCGAGGTCGAGGGAGGCCCAGAGGAGGTCCACCGCGCGGCGGAGGGTCGTGGGGGAGGAGGCGGACTGGCGGACGCAGGCGAGGAGGCAGTGGGACTCGGCGTAGAGCCAGTCCTGGGCGTCGTGGCGGTCGGTGAAGGACAGGCCCTCGTACTCGGTGGGTTCGAGGTGGTCGACCAGGCGGTCGCCGGGGCGCTCGATGGCGTACACCCGGGCCGCCGTCGACAGGTAGAAGTCGAGGAGGCGGGAGAGGGCCGTCTGCTTCTCCGACGGGGGGTGCTCGTCCCGGTCGGCGCACGCGCGCGCGTACAGGCGGACCAGGTCGTGGTAGCGGTAGCGGCCGGGCGCGGCCGATTCGAGGAGGGACGTGTCGACCAGGGCCTCCAGGAGGTCCTCGGTGTCCCAGAGGGGGAGGTCGAGGACGGCCGCCGCCGCTGCCAGGGAGATGTCCGGGCCGTCCGCGAGGCCGAGGAGGCGGAAGGCGCGCGCCTGGGCCGGCTCCAGCTGCCCGTAGCCCAGCTCGAAGGTCGCCTTGACCGCGAGGTCGCCCGCCTGGAGCTCGTCCAGCCGGCGGCGCTCGTCCGCCAGCTTGGCGGCGAGGACCGAGACCGTCCAGGTGCGGCGGGCCGCCAGGCGTGAGGCGGCGATGCGGATCGCCAGCGGCAGGAAGCCGCACGCCGCGACCACGTCCAGCGCCGCCTCCCGCTCCGCCCGCACCCGCTCCTCGCCGACGATCCGGGTGAAGAGCTGGAGCGCCTCCTCGGGGGACATGACGTCCAGGTCCACGAGGTGCGCGCCCGCCAGGTCGACCATGCGGATGCGGCTGGTGACGAGCGCGGCGCAGCCGGCGGTGCCGGGCAGCAGGGGGCGGATCTGGGCGGCGTCCCGGGCGTTGTCGAGCAGGATCAGGACGCGGCGGCCGTCCAGCGTCGAGCGGTAGAGGGCCGCCCGGTCCTCCAGGGAGTCCGGGATGGCCGAGTCGGGCGTGCCGAGGGCGCGCAGGAAGGAGCCGAGGACGGTCTCGGGCGCGGCGGCGCGGGCGCCCGCGCCCTGGAGGTCGACGTACAGCTGTCCGTCGGGGAAGTGCG
This sequence comes from Streptomyces sp. NPDC058955, assembly GCF_042741435.1. Classification (NCBI taxonomy): domain Bacteria; kingdom Bacillati; phylum Actinomycetota; class Actinomycetes; order Kitasatosporales; family Streptomycetaceae; genus Streptomyces; species Streptomyces sp. NPDC058955. The sequence continues at coordinate 15,711 of NZ_JBHYKM010000016.1, forward strand.
GCCGGGCCTCGTGGGCCACGTGCACGGCGAGGGTCGTCTTGCCGACGCCGCCGATGCCGGCGAGCGCCGAGACCGCCATGACGGACCCCTCGGCGGTGGCGAGCCGCGCGCCGAGTTCCCGGACGAACGCGGCCCGGCCGGTGAAGTCGGCGACGGTGGCGGGGAGCTGGGCGGGGCGGGAGACCGGCGCGGCGGCGGGGGCCTGCTCCTCGACCGGGCGGGCCAGTTCGGCGTCGCCCTGGAGGATGCGCTGCTGGAGCCGGGAGAGTTCGGGGGTCGGGTCGACGCCGAGCTCGTCGGCGAGGAGCCGGCGGGTGTCGGCGTACACGGCGAGGGCCTCCGCCTGCCGTCCGCTGCGGTAGAGCGCGAGCATCAGCAGTTCGCGCAGCCGCTCGCGGAGCGGGTGCGCGGCGGTGAGCGCGGTCAGTTCGGAGACGGCCTCGGCGTGCGCGCCGATCTCCAGGTCGACGTCGACGCGGGTCTCCAGGAGGGTGAGCCGCCACTCCTCCAGGCGGGTCCGCTGGGCGTCGGCGTACGGCCCGGGGACGGAGGCCAGGACCTCGCCGTCCCACAGGTCGAGGGCCTCGGCGAGCCGGGCGCGGGCGGCGGCCCGGTCGCCGCCGGCCCGCAGCTTCTCGGCGTCGGCGGCCAGTTCCCGGGCGCGGGTGAGGTCGAGCGCGGTGGTGCGCAGCGCGTAGCCGCCGGACTCGCTGACCAGGACCTCGGCGCCGAGGACCTTGCGGAGCCGGGAGGCGTACGTGCGGAGCGCGGCGAGCGCCTGGGAGGGGGGTTCCTCGCCCCAGAGGGCGTCGATGAGTTCGGCGGCGGTGGCGGTGCGGCCGCTGCGCAGGAGCAGGGCGGCGAGCAGGGCCCGCTGCTGGGGCGAGCCGGTGGCCAGCGCCTCCCCGTCCCGCCAGGCCCGTACGGGCCCGAGCACGCCGAACCGCAGCCCGGTGCTGGCGTCCCGCGCCTCGGGGACCGCCGCGACCGCCGTGGCGGGGGCCGTCGCGCCCGGATCGTCCGCCGTCGGTCCCGTGGCGTCTCCGGCCGTCCCCGCCCGCTGCCGGGGCACGCCGAATCCGGGCCCGGCCCCGTGCCCGCCGGGGCCCTGCGCCGGGACGCGCGGCCCGTTGTCCTGCCCCATGGCTCCCCCTCCCCCTACCGGTGGTATCGCCCCGGACAGTCTGCCTTGTCCGGAGGGAGCGCGTCAGCATCGGGGCGCTGTTGTGGAGGAGCTGTGACCGGGACCGGCCGTCACGATAGCTGACGGTTCGTCAGATCGGCGCTACCGTGAAGGACATGGAGACCCAGGAGACCTTCCCCAGGATCATCTCGGTGGACGACCACACCGTGGAGCCCCCGCACGTCTGGCGCGACCGGCTCCCGTCCCGGTACCGCGACACCGGCCCGCGGATCGTCCGCGCCCCGCTGAAGGAGATGACCTTCCTCGGCGGCAGGTTCGCGCCCGTCATGGGGGCGCCGGGCGACGACGGGCCGATCGGCGACTGGTGGGTCTACGAGGACCTTCACCGTCCCCTCACCCGGCTCGACACGGCCGTCGGCTACGACCGGGACGAGATACGCCTCGAAGTCATCACCTACGAGCAGATGCGGCCGGGTTCCTTCTCCGTTCTGGACCGGCTCGCCGACATGGACGTCAACCACGTCCAGTCCGCGCTCTGCTTCCCGACCTTCCCGCGCTTCTGCGGGCAGACCTTCACCGAGGCGTCCGACCGCGAGCTGGGCCTGCTCTGCGTCCGCGCGTACAACGACTGGATGGTCGAGGAGTGGTGCGGCCCCGAGGCGCACGGCCGGCTGATCCCGCTCACCCTCATCCCGCTCTGGGACCCGGAGCTGGCCGCCGCCGAGGTGCGGCGGAACGCGGCGCGGGGCGTGCGGGCGGTCGCCTTCTCCGAGATCCCGCCGCACCTGGGGCTGCCCTCGGTCCACACCGACCACTGGGACCCGTTCCTCCGGGCCTGCGACGAGACCGGCACGGTCGTCGCGATGCACATCGGCTCGTCCAGCCGGATGCCGTCCACCTCGGCGGACGCGCCGCCGGCCGTCGGCTCCACGATCACCTTCGCCAACTGCTGCTTCTCGATGGTCGACTGGCTGATGAGCGGCAAGTTCGAGCGCTTCCCGAACCTGCGGATCATGTACGCGGAAGGCCAGATCGGCTGGATCCCGTACATCCTGGAGCGGGCGGACGTCGTCTGGGAGGAGAACCGCGCCTGGGGCGGGGTCGCCGACAAGGTCACCCGGCCGCCGTCGGAGCTCTTCGCCGGGCACGTCTTCGGCTGCTTCTTCGACGACGCCTTCGGGCTGCGCAACCTGGACGCGATCGGCGCGGCGAACGTCCTCTACGAGACGGACTACCCGCACTCCGACTCCACCTGGCCGAAGTCCAAGGAGGTGGGGGAGGCGCAGATGGGCCACCTGCCGCCGGACGTCGTCGAGCGCATCGTCCGCGGCAACGCCGTCGACCTGCTGGGGCTGAGCCCGGAGGGCCTCTGGAGGCCGTGAGGCGCGGGGCGGGGTCCCTCCAGGGCCTCCGCCCCGTGCCGCCTAGGGCAGGACGTTCCGGACGTTGTGCTCGCTCACGTCGGGCGCGTGGCGGGCGACCGTTCGGTAGTCGTCATCGTCGTGGAGGACGGTCAGTCCGTGGTGAGCGGCGGTGGCCGCGATGATCAGGTCGACGGCCGAGGCGCTCCGATGCTCCCCGGCCCTCGCCATCCGGCGCTGTACGGAGTCGATCCAGCGGCCGGCGTTCTTGGGCACCGCGACGTCGGGGTACAGCTCGGCGAACATCTCGGCGATCTCGTCGTACTCGCGGCCGTTCCGGGCGCTGTGCAGGAACTCGGCGCGCTGGGGGTAGCACGACGCGATCGTCTCGGCGTCGATCGCGTCGTACCAGGCCGACTGGAGTGCGGGGTCACCGAGCAGCCGGACGAGTCCGGACGTGTCGAGAAGGTAGATCACCCTGCGTCCTTCTCGGCCCGGTGCCGCTGTTCGGCGTCCTCGACCGCCCCCCAGTGGCGTGCCCGCTCGAAGTGGCGCCCGATGCGTGCCGCGCGCTCCTGACGGTCGGCGTAGAACCGCAGGGCCAGGTTGACGGCCTCCTTCTTGGTGCGCGCCTTGGACAGGGCCATGGCCCGCTCCAGCGCGTCCTCGTCTATGTCGATCTGGGTCACAGCCATGCGGGGCCCTCCGTTCTGTGGGTCATGTACAAAAAATTGTACTCCTTCCACATGTCGCCCGCACGGCGATGTGGCAGGACCCTTGCCTGATGGTCCGTCAGGCGACAGCATGGCCCCGTCGCCGTAACTGACGAATCGTCAGATGAGGGGGTCCCCATGGTGGTCTACGGCATGCAGCTGCCGGTCCAGTCCCAGTCCGTGATCTACGCCGAGCCCTGGGAGGCGACCGCCGGGCCCGGGGACCTGCTCGCCGTCGCCCGGGCCGCCGACGCGCACGGCTTCGACTACGTGGCCTGCTGCGACCACGTGGCCATCCCGCGCCGGCTCGCCGCCGGGATGAGCACCGTCTGGTACGACCCGGTCGCCACGCTCTCCTTCCTCGCCGCCGCCACCGAGCGGGTCCGGCTGCTCTCGCACGTCGCCGTCGTCGGGCTGCGGCATCCGCTGGTCACCGCCAAGGCGTACGCGACCGTCGACCACCTCTCCGGCGGCCGGTTGGTCCTCGGGGTGGGGGCGGGGCACGTGCAGGAGGAGTTCGAGGCGGTCGGGGCGGACTTCGCGCGGCGCGGCGCGGTCCTCGACGAGACCCTCGACGCGCTGCGGGCGGCGCTCGGCCCGGAGGAGTACCCGGAGCACCTGGGGGAGCGGTTCGCCTTCAAGGACCTCGGGCAGCGGCCCCGGCCCGCGCAGGAGCGGGTCCCGGTCTGGGTCGGCGGCTCCTCCCCGGCGGCGGTGCGGCGGGCCGCGCTCAAGGGCGACGGCTGGCTGCCGCAGGGCGACCCGCGGGACGTGCTGGCCCGCCGGATCGAGCGTATCCGGCGGCTGCGCGAGGAGGCCGGGCTCACGGAGCCCTTCGTCGTCGGCGCGATCGCCGAGCCGCTGTACGTCGGCACCCCCGGCTGGGAGGTCGGGCGGCGCACGCTGGCCGGCCCGCCGGAGGAGCTGGCGGCCTCGCTCCGGGCGTACGGGGCGATGGGCGTCGACCAGCTCCAGGTGCGGTTCCGCAGCCGGAGCCGTACCGAACTCATCGACCAGATGGCGGCCTTCGGGTCGGAGGTCGCCCCCATTCTGTAGGGAGTACGCGCATGGGCAAGCTGGACGGGCGGGTCGCGATCGTCACGGGGGCGGCGCGCGGGCAGGGCGAGCAGGAGGCGCGGCTCTTCGCCGCCGAGGGGGCGAAGGTGGTCCTCGCGGACGTGCTGGACGGCCCCGGCGAGGCGCTCGCCAAGGAGCTGGGGGAGGAGCGGGCCGCCTACGTCCACCTGGACGTGACCCGCGAGGAGGAGTGGGCGGACGCGGTGGCCGCCGCCAAGGAGCGGTTCGGGAAGGTCGACGCGCTGGTGAACAACGCCGGCATCCTCCGCTTCAACGAACTCCTCTCGACCCCCCTGGAGGAGTTCCGGGCCATCGTCTCGGTCAACCAGACCGGCTGCTTCCTGGGCATCCGGGCGGTCGCGCCGGAGATCGCGGCGGCCGGCGGCGGCACGATCGTGAACACCGCCTCGTACACGGGCCTGACCGGCATGGCCGGGGTCGGCGCCTACGCGGCCTCCAAGCACGCGGTGGTCGGCCTGACCCGGGTGGCGGCCCTGGAGCTGGCGGCGAAGGGGATCCGGGTGAACGCCGTCTGCCCGGGCGCGATCGACACCGCCATGAGCAACCCGGAGGGGGTCGACCCGGCCGCCACCGCCGAGCTGTACCGCACGCTCGTGCCGCTCGGCCGGATCGGCCGCCCGGCGGAGGTGGCCGCCCTCGCCCTCTTCCTGACCTCGGACGACTCCTCGTACGTGACGGGCCAGCCGTTCGTGATCGACGGCGGCTGGCTGGCCGGGGTCTCCCTGTTCTGACCGCACCTGACGACTCGTCAGGTATTGACACGGCGCAGCACATCCAAGAATCTGACGACACGTCAGAAACTCACGAGGACGGTGACTTCCGTGGAATTCGGGATCTTCGTACAGGGATACGTCGGCAAGCGCGCCGAGACCGATCCCGAAGCCGAGCACAAGGCCCTCATGGAGGAGACCGAGTACGTCATCCAGGCGGACAAGTCCCACTTCAAGTACGCCTGGGCCTCCGAACACCACTTCCTGGAGGAGTACTCGCACCTCTCGGCCAACGACGTCTACCTGGGCTACCTCGCCCACGCCACCGAGCGCATCCACCTCGGCTCCGGCATCTTCAACCCGCTCGCCCCGGTCAACCACCCGGTGAAGGTCGCGGAGAAGGTCGCCATGCTCGACCACCTCTCCGCCGGCCGCTTCGAGTTCGGCTCCGGCCGCGGCGCCGGCTCCCACGAGATCCTCGGCTTCTTCCCGGGCATCACCGACATGAACCACACCAAGGAACTCTGGGAGGAGACCATCGCCGAGTTCCCCAAGATGTGGCTCCAGGACGAGTACGTCGGCTTCCAGGGCAAACACTGGTCCCTGCCGCCCCGCAAGATCCTCCCCAAGCCGTACGGCGCCTCCCACCCCGCCATGTGGTACGCCGCCGGCTCCCCGTCCTCGTACGCCATGGCCGGGAAGATGGGCCTCGGCGTCCTCGGCTTCAGCGTCCAGAAGGTCTCCGACATGGAATGGGTCGTCGAGTCCTACAAGAACGCGATCAAGGAGGCCAAGGCGGTCGGCGACTTCGTCAACGACAACGTCATGGTCACCTCGACCGCGATCTGCGCCGAGACCCACGAGAAGGCCGTCGAGATCGCCGTCGGCGGCGGACTGAACTACCTCCAGTCGCTGCTCTTCCGCTACCACGACACCTTCCCCCGGCCCGAGGGCATCCCCGAGTGGCCCGAGCTGCTCCCCGAGTACTCCGCCGAGATCATCGAACTCCTCATCGCCGAGGAGCTGATGATCTGCGGCGACCCGAGCGAGGTGCTCGCGCAGTGCCGGCGCTGGGAGCAGGCCGGCGCGGACCAGCTCTCCTTCGGCCTGCCGATCGGGATCTCCTACGAGGACACGATGAACACGATCAAGCTGATCGGCGAGCACGTGATCCCCGAGATCGACACGGACCCGATCCACCGCACGACCCGCTTCCGCCAGTCGGCGGGCTCCTGACCGAGCCGGCCCGGACGGGCGCCCCCCATGGCGGGCCGGCGCCCGCCCCCACCCACCCCCGTGTGGGCAGGCGTCCCGCTGGGGGTCCCCCCTGGACGAAGTCCTTGGGGGAGGGACGGGTGGGCACACGGGACGGCGCCCTTCGCGGCGCCTCCGCGTTCCGCGCCTGGACCCGCACCCCTAGCGCGGCGCCGTACCGGTGCGGGCCCAGGCCCGGAAGCCTCACGCGCCGGCAAGGGCGCCGTCCGTTGTGCCCACCCTCCCCCAAGCTCTCGGCTTCGCTCGAGCAGGGGGGACCCCCATCGCCCCAGCGGAACGATTGCCCACAACGGGCGGCGGAACACAAGCGCGAGCCGTCGGCTTCCCGGGCCGTCGGCTCGTCACCCGCCCCGGCCGGCGGCCGTTCCGCGGCGGCCCCGGCCGGGGCACACGCGTGGCCTTGGACAGAAAGGGACGTCATGCTCGACCACCTGATCAAGGGCGCCACCGTCGTGGACGGCACCGGCGCCCCCGCCCGCGTCGCCGACGTCGGCATCCGCGACGGCCGGATCGTGTTCCCGCCCCCCGGCGCGGAAGCCCGTACCACCGAGGACGCCACCGGACTCGTCCTCGCCCCCGGCTTCGTCGACCCCCACACCCACTACGACGCCCAGCTGTTCTGGGACCCGTACGCCACCCCCTCCATGAACCACGGCGTCACCACCGTCGCCGGCGGCAACTGCGGCTTCACCCTCGCCCCGCTCCACCCCGACCGGCCCGAGGACGCCGACTACACCCGCCGCATGATGTCCAAGGTCGAGGGCATGGCCCTCGCCGCGCTCGAAGAGGGCGTCGACTGGAGCTGGTCCACCTTCGGCGAGTACCTCGACGCCCTGGAGGGCCGGATCGCCGTCAACGCCGGCTTCATGGTCGGCCACTGCGCCCTGCGCCGGTACGTGATGGGCGAGGACGCCGTCGGCGGCGAGGCCACCCCCGAGCAGCTGGCGCGGATGACCGCCCTCCTCAAGGAGGCCATGGAGGCCGGCGCCTGGGGCCTGTCCACCACCCAGTCGTCCACCCACTCCGACGGCGACGGCGCCCCCGTCGCCTCCCGCCACGCGGGCCCCGCCGAGCTGATCGCCCTGTCGAAGGCGGTCGGCGAACACGAGGGCACCCAGCTGGAGGCGATCCTCGCGGGCTGCCTCGACCAGTTCTCGGACGCCGAGATCGACCTCTTCGTCGAGATGACGGCCGCCGCCGGACGCCCCCTGAACTGGAACGTCCTCACCATCGACGCCGCCGTCCCCGAACGCGTCCCCCGCCAGCTCACCGCCTCCGAACGGGCCCGCAAGTCCGGCGGCCGGATCGTCGCCCTCACCATGCCGATCCTCACCCCCATGAACATGTCCCTCGGCACCTTCTGCGCCCTCAACCTCATCCCCGGCTGGGGCGAGATCCTCGGCCTCCCCGTGCCCGAGCGGATCGCGAAGCTCCGCGACCCCGACGTACGGGCCGAGATGCTGCGGCGCGCCGACTCCCGGGAGGCCGGCGTCTTCCGCCGCCTCGCCCACTTCGGCCGGTACGTCATCGGCGACACGTACAGCCGCGAGAACGAGGGCCTGACCGGCCGGGTCGTGAAGGACATCGCCGCCGAACGCGGCCAGGACCCCTTCCAGTGCCTCGTCGAGATCTGCGCCAACGACGACCTCAGGACCGTCCTGTGGCCGATGCCCACCGACAACGACCCGGCCTCCTGGGCGCTGCGCGCCGAGACCTGGCAGCACGAGGACGTCATGCTCGGCGGCTCCGACGCCGGCGCCCACCTGGACCGCATGTGCGGAGCCCCGTACACCACCCGCTTCCTCGGCGACTGCCTGCGCGGCCGGAAGCTGGTGCCGCTGGAGCAGGCCGTGCGGATGCTCAGCGACGACCCGGCCCGGCTCTTCGGCCTCCGCGAGCGGGGCAGGATCGCCGAGGGCTTCCACGCCGACCTGGTCCTCTTCGACCCGGAGCGGATCGACGCCGGACCGGCGACCCTCGTCCACGACCTGCCCGGCGACAGCCCGCGCCTGGACTCGCGGGCGGTCGGGATCGTCTCCGTCCGCGTCAACGGGGTGGAGACCGTCAGGGACGACGAGGTGACCGGGGCGATCCCGGGCAGGGTGCTGCGCTCGGGCCGTGACACGAGGACGGTGGGCACCCGGTGAGGTCGGAGAAGCTCTACATCGGCGGCGAGTGGACCGAGCCCGACGGCGGCCACTACGAGGTGGTCAACCCGGCCACCGAGGAGGTCGTCGGGCTCGCCCCCGAGGCGTCCAGGGACCAGGTGTACGAGGCGGCCGCCGCCGCCCGCGACGCCTTCGCCCGCTGGTCGCGGACCAGGCCCGAGGAGCGGGCCGCGATCCTCGACCGGGCCGCCGCGATCATGGCCCGCGACGCCGACGCGCACACCCTCCTCGCCCGTGCCGAGACCGGCGCCACCACCGGCACCGCCCGCGGCATGCAGGTCGCCGTCGGCTCCGCCCGCTTCCGGCGGTACGCGAAGGGCGCCCTGGAACCGGTCGAGGAGGCCCTGCCGCCGCAGATCAACGAGGCCGGCCCGATGGGGAGGGCCGGCGTCTTCGGGGCCGTCGCCGTGCGCCGCCCGGTCGGCGTCGTCACCTGCGTCACCTCGTACAACAACCCCTGGGCCAACCCGGCCGGCAAGATCGCGCCCGCGCTCGCCATGGGCAACACCGTCGTGGTGAAGCCGGCCCCGCAGGACCCGCTGTCCGTCTTCGCCATGGTCCGCGCCCTGGAGGAGGCGGGCGCCCCGGCGGGGGTGGTCAACCTGGTCACCGGCTCCGCGCCCGCCGTCGGCGAGGCCGCCGTCGACTCCCCGGACGTCGACATGGTCTCCTTCACCGGCTCCACCGCCGTCGGCCAGGCCATCGGCGAGGTCTGCGGCCGGGCCATGAAACGGCAGCTGATGGAGCTGGGCGGCAAGGGCGCCGCGCTCGTCTTCGACGACGCCGACCTGGACTCGGCGGTCATGGGCATCGGCACCACCTTCGCCTTCTACAGCGGCCAGATCTGCACCGCCCCGACCCGCGTCCTCGCCCAGCGCCGGATCTACCGGCAGCTGATCGAGAAGCTGACCGGCTACCTGGCCTTCATGAAGGTCGGCGACCCGGCGGAGCAGGGCACGGTGGTGGGCCCGGTGATCTCGGCGGCCCACCGCGACCGGGTGGAGTCGTACGTGGAACTGGGCCGCAAGGAGGGCGCCACGGTCGTCGCCGGCGGCGAGCGCCCCGCCTTCGACCGCGGCTTCTACGTGGCCCCGACGCTGCTCGCCGACTGCACCAACGAGATGCGGGTGGTGCGCGAGGAGATCTTCGGCCCGGTCGTCGTGGTCGTCCCCTTCGACGACGAGGAGGAGGGGATCGCCCTCGCCAACGACAGCGACTACGGCCTGCTCGACTACGTGTGGTCCGGCGACGTGGCCCGCGCCTTCCGGGTGGCCGCCCGGCTGCGGGCCGGCGGCGTCGGGATCAACACCATCGGCCGGAACATGGAGGCGCCGTTCGGCGGCTTCAAGAAGAGCGGGATCGGCCGGGACGTGGGCTCGTACGCCCTCCACGCCTACAGCGAGCTGCAGGCGGTGGTCTGGCCGGGCTGACCGGTCGGTACAAAGGCCGGAACCCAGTCCTCCCAAGGGTTCCGGCCCTCCCGCCGGACGGCGGGAAAATTCCTCGGGAAAATTTGGAAACGGACATTCCGGGCTTCGCTGCGGTTCCCGCATATCGGACACCCGGCGGTCGACCTACCGGTTGGTCGGTCCTGCGGGGTGGTCGATCTTTCAATCATTGGCAGGTGTCCGGTCTGACCTCTCAATGCAAGGCATTGATCGATCACCTGAGCGGAGTCCGATCCTCCGGATAAGGAAACCGCAGCACTTAACGTCCTGTTCATGACTCAGGTGGAAGCACGGCCCCAGGCCGGAGACACGGTAAGGGGCGTCACCGCCCCGGGCGACACGCAGGGCGTGCGCACGAAGGGCCTCGGCGGCAACTCCGTCGGCCTCTTCGGCAACGCGATCATCGGCATCTCGACCGTCGCTCCGGTCTACTGCCTGACCTCCACCCTCGGCTCCACCGCCGGCGAGGTCGGCCTCCAGATGCCCGCCGTCTTCCTCGCGGGCTTCCTCCCCATGCTCCTCGTCGCCTTCGCGTACCGGGAGCTCAACCGGGCCATGCCCGACTGCGGCACCTCCTTCACCTGGACCGTGAAGGCGTTCGGCCCCAAGATCGGCTGGATGTGCGGCTGGGGCCTGGTGATCGCCACGATCATCGTGCTCTCCAACCTGGCCGGCGTCGCCACCTCGTACTTCTGGCTCCTCGCGGGCGAGATCTCCGGCAGCGAGTCCATCGCCGCCCTGGACGACAACAAGGCCGTCCACATCGTCACCTGCCTCGCCCTGATCGCCGTCGCCACCGCGATCAGCTACCGCGGCATGACGGCCACCAAGGGCGTCCAGTACACCCTCGTCGGCCTCCAGCTCGTCGTCCTCGCCGTCTTCGTCGCCCTGGCCCTCTCCAAGGCCGGCTCCTTCGAGACCTCGGTCGACTTCTCCTGGTCCTGGATGAACCCCTTCGCGGTCCAGTCCTTCGCCGCCTTCACCGCCGGCCTCTCCCTCTCGATCTTCATGTACTGGGGCTGGGACGCCTGCATGGCGACCAACGAGGAGACCGTCGGCAGCGAGAAGACCCCCGGCCGCGCCGCGCTCATCGCGATGGTCGTCCTGGTCGGCTCCTACCTCGCCACCGGCATCGCCGCGCAGATGGCCGTCGGCTCCGGCGACCAGGGCCTCGGCCTCGCCAACCCGGAGACCTCCGACAACGTCTTCGCCGCCCTCGCCGGCCCGGTCATGGGCCCCGTCCTCGGCGTCCTCCTCTTCGTCGCCGTCCTGGCCTCCGCCGCCGCGAGCCTCCAGACCACCTTCATCCCGGTCGCCCGCACGGTCCTCGCCATGTCCACGTACGAGGCCCTGCCGAAGTCCTTCACCAAGGTCCACCCCGTCTTCAAGACCCCCGGCAAGGCCACGATCGTGGCCGGCATCGCCACCGGCGCCTTCTACACGGTGATGACCCTGGTCAGCGAGCACGTCCTGGTCGACACCATCTACGCCCTCGGCCTGATGATCTGCTTCTACTACGCGCTGACCGCCTTCGCCTGCGTCTGGTACTTCCGCGCCGAGCTCTTCCGCTCCGCCCGCGACCTCGCCTTCAAGGGCCTCATGCCGCTCCTCGGCGGCCTGATGCTCACGGCGGTCTTCGGCAAGACGCTCTACGACATGTGGGACCCGGCCTACGGCTCCGGCTCCGCCGTCCTCGGCGTCGGCTCGGTCTTCGTCATCGGCGTCGGCCTGCTCCTCCTCGGCGTGGTCATCATGCTGGTCATGCAGCGCCGCAGCCCCGCCTTCTTCCGCGGCGAGGTCCTGACCAAGGAGACCCCGTCCCTGGTGGTCGCCGACTGACCCTCGGCACGCACACCTGAGTCACCCGGAAACGCGAAGGTGGCGGCCCCGTGGGGGGTGCCGCCACCTTCGTCCGTTCTCCGGGTTCAGTGCTGCCCGGGCAGCAGCCTCTCCACCGCCGCGTTGGCGGCCGGCATGTCGGCGGCCTGGGCGGGCTTCGCCTTCGGGGTCAGGACGCCGCTCAGCGGGACGACGGACGGGAGGTTCAGGCCGCCCGTGTCGGCGGCGGCGGTGCCGGCGGAGGCGAGGGCGCCGGTGGCGGCGACGGCGGTCAGGGCGGCTGCGGTGAGGATCCTCTTCATGACCGCTCCAACGGGGACCGGGCGGCAGCGGTTACGACGGCACTCCTACGATCACGCCATGAGCGAGCGGTACGGGAACGGCGACGGGGAATGGCGGCTGCGGCCGGGGCGGGCCGAGGACGTCGAGAGCGTCGCGGAGCTGCGGGCCGTCGTGATGCGCGCCGACCTGGAGCGGCTCGGGCGGTACGACGAGCGGCGGGTCCGGCAGCGGCTGCGGGACGGCTTCTCGGTCGCGTACACCTCGGTGATCGAGACCCCGGACGTGCCGCTCGCCGGCTGCGTCACCCTCCGGCCGGAGGGGACGGGCCTCTGCCTGGAGCACTTCTACCTCGCCCCGGACCTCCAGGGCCGCGGGCTCGGCACGGCCGTCCTGCGGCACCTGCTCGACCGGGCCGACGCGGCCGCCGCCCCCGTCCGGCTCTCCGTCCTCCAGGGCAGCGCCGCCCGCCGCCTCTACGAGCGGATGGGGTTCACCCGGGAGGCGGAGGACGAGGTGGATGTGTACATGGTCAGGGAGCCGGCGCCTCGGCGATGAGGGCGGTCGCGACCGTGCGGAAGCCGAGGCGGGCGTAGAGGCGCTCCACGTCCGCGTCCGAGGCCGTCAGGAAGACCAGACCGGCCCCGCGCGCCCGGGCGTCCGCGACCAGCGCGGCGGTCACTGCCAGACCCAGGCCCCGGCGCCGGGCCTCCGGGCGGGTGCCGACGCCGACGACCTCCGCCACCTCCCCGACGGGCTGCACCTGGCCGCCCGCCAGGGCCTCCCCGCTCACCGCGTCGAAACCGGCGGCGAGGACCGTCAGACCGGCGGCGATCCGCGCGGCGACCCGGGCCGCGTCACCGGGGCCCGGGGTCGCGCCGAAGGCCGCGTACGGGGCGGCGACGGCCGCCGCCAGCTCCGGATCGTCCGCGCCGACCGTCCGCACGCGCGCCCCCGCCGGCTCCGGTACGGCGAGCGGCGCGCCGTCCAGGACCATCAGCGGATGCTCGTGCACCACGAGCCCGCTCTCCTCCACGGCGGCCCGCAGCCCCGGCGTCGTCTCCGCCACCCACTCGAACGCCTCCGGCACCCCCAGCTCCCGCTGCCGGGCCCGCACCCCCTCCACGGCGGCCACCGGCACCGGCCCCGCGTGCCCCAGCGCGGGCCGCGCGTAGAAGGGCCAGCCGTCGGAGCCCTCGCGCACGAACAGGGTCAGCGGCCCGAAGTCCTCCCCGCGGGCGGAGCTGCGGGGCACGGCGTCGTAGTACGTCTCGATTCGGTTCAGCACGCGCGCCACGGTAGGCCCGGCGGGGGAGACGGGCACCCGGATTTCCCCCGCCGTTCCCGCCGACAACAGCCGTCCGGCCCCTCGGAATCGCGCGCCGCAGCCCCTACCGTGCCGTCATGCGGATCTCGACCACGATCTTCCTGACCGACGAGACCATCTCGCCCGTGCGGCTCGCCCGCGAGCTGGAGGCGCGCGGCTTCGCCGGGCTCTATCTGCCCGAGCACACCCACATCCCCGTGTCCCGGGAGACCGAGCACCCGGCGGGCGGCCGCGCCGCCCGCGAGTACGAGCGGACCCTCGACCCCTACGTCGCCCTCGCCCAGGCCGCGGCCGTCACCGACCGGCTCGCGCTCGGCACCGGCATCACGCTGCTCGCCCAGCACGACCCGATCGCCCTGGCCAAGCAGATCGCCACCCTCGACCACCTCTCCGGCGGGCGCCTCACCCTCGGCATCGGCTACGGCTGGAACCGCGAGGAGGCCTCCGACCACAACGTCGACTGGCCCGCCCGCCGCGACCTCGTGCACGACCGGCTCGCCCTGATGAAGGCCCTGTGGGCCCCCGAACCCACCGCGTACGAGGGCGAGTCCGGCTACTCCGTCCGCGCCTCGGAAGCCTGGCCCAAGCCGGCCGGCGGCGCGCCCCGGATCCTCCTCGGCGGAGCCGCCGGCCCGAAGCTGTTCCGGGCGATCGCCGAGCACACGGACGGCTGGATGCCGATCGGCGGCCGCGGCCTGACCGAGTCCCTCCCGGTCCTGCGCCGGGCCTGGGAGGAAGCGGGCCGCGACCCGAAGGCCCTCCAGGTCGTCCCGTACGCCGTCCTCCCCACCCCCGGCAAACTCGCCCACTACGCCGAACTCGGCTGCGAGGAGACCGTCCTCCAGCTCCCCCCGGCCGGCGGGACCGAAGTCCTCCGCGTCCTGGACGCGTACGCGGAGCACCTGGGGTGACGGGCGGATGACAAGGTGCGGGACCCCGGCCCGGCACCGGGGCTCCCGCTCGTATGCTCGGGGCATGACGGACCACCAGACCGGCCGGGAGGCCGACCAGCAGGGGGCTGCCCCGACCAGGAACGCGATGCGGCGGGCGCTGCGGCGGGCGCGGGACGGGGTCGCGCTCGACGTGGCCGAGGCGGCGGTGCTGCTGCGGGCGCGCGGCGAGGACCTGGACGAGCTGGTCGGCGTGGCGGGGCGGGTGCGGGACGCCGGGCTCGAGGCGGCCGGGCGGCCGGGGGTGATCACGTACTCGAAGAGCGTGTTCATACCCCTGACCCGGCTGTGCCGGGACAAGTGCCACTACTGCACCTTCGTCACCGTGCCGGGCAAGCTGCGGCGGGACGGCCACGGGATGTTCCTGTCGCCGGACGAGGTGCTGGACATCGCCCGGCGCGGTGCCGAACTCGGCTGCAAGGAAGCGCTCATCACGCTCGGCGACAAGCCGGAGGAGCGGTGGCCGGAGGCGCGGGAGTGGCTGGACGCGCACGGGTACGACGACACCCTGGCGTACGTGCGGGCGATGTCGGTGCGGATCCTGGAGGAGACCGGGCTGCTGCCGCACCTCAACCCGGGCGTGCTGTCGTGGACGGACTTCCAGCGGCTGAAGCCGGTCGCCCCGTCGATGGGCATGATGCTGGAGACCACCGCCACCCGGCTGTGGTCCGAGCCCGGCGGTCCGCACTACGGCTCGCCCGACAAGGAACCGGCCGTGCGGCTGCGGGTCCTGGAGGACGCGGGGCGGTCGTCCGTGCCGTTCACCTCGGGGCTGCTCCTCGGGATCGGGGAGACGTACGAGGAGCGGGCGGAGTCGCTGTTCGCGCTGCGGCGCGTGGCGCGGGCGTACCACGGCGTCCAGGAACTGATCATCCAGAACTTCCGGGCCAAGCCGGACACGGCGATGCGCTCGATGCCGGACGCCGAGCTGGACGACCTGGTCGCGGCGGTGGCCGTGGCCCGGCTGATCATGGGTCCGTCGGCCTGCCTCCAGGCGCCGCCGAACCTGGTGGACGCCGAGTACGAGCGGCTGATCGCGGCCGGCATCGACGACTGGGGCGGCGTCTCGCCCCTCACCATCGACCACGTCAACCCCGAGCGGCCCTGGCCCCGCATCGACGAGCTCGCCGCGCACTCCCGCGCCGCCGGCTTCGAGCTGCGCGAACGGCTCTGCGTCTACCCCGAGTTCGTCAAGCGCGGCGAGCCGTGGCTGGACCCGCGGATCATGCCGCACGTGCGCGCGCTCGCCGACCCCGAGACCGGCCTCGCCGACCCGGACGCGGTCGTGCGCGGCCTGCCGTGGCAGGAGCCGGACGAGACCTTCACCGCCACCGGCCGGACCGACCTCTTCACGGCCATCGACACCGAGGGCCGGACCGGTGACCGGCGGGCCGACTTCGACGAGGTGTACGGCGACTGGGAGGCGCTGCGGGAGGCCGCCGCGCCCGGCATGCTGCCCGAGCGGATCGACGCCGACGTGCGCGAGGCGCTGGCCGTCGCCGCCGACGACCCGACGAAGCTCACCGACCCGCAGGCCCTCGCCCTCCTGCACGCCGACGGGCCGGCCCTGGACGCGCTGTGCGCGGTCGCCGACGACGTGCGCAAGTCCGTCTCCGGCGACGAGGTGACGTACATCGTCACCCGGAACATCAACTTCACCAACGTCTGCTACACCGGCTGCCGCTTCTGCGCCTTCGCCCAGCGCCGCACCGACGCCGACGCGTACACCCTCTCCCTGGACCAGGTCGCCGACCGCGCCCAGCAGGCGTGGGACGTCGGCGCGGTCGAGGTCTGCATGCAGGGCGGCATCCACCCCGACCTGCCCGGCACCGCGTACTTCGACATCGCCCGGGCCGTCAAGGAGCGGGTCCCGGGCATGCACGTGCACGCCTTCTCGCCGATGGAGGTCGTCAACGGCGCCACCCGTACCGGCCTGTCCATCCGGGAGTGGCTGACGGCGGCGAAGGAGGCCGGGCTCGACTCGATCCCCGGCACCGCCGCCGAGATCCTCGACGACGAGGTCCGCTGGGTGCTGACCAAGGGCAAACTGCCCACCGCCACCTGGATCGAGGTGGTCACCACCGCCCACGAGCTGGGCATCCGGTCGTCCTCGACGATGATGTACGGGCACGTCGACCAGCCCCGCCACTGGCTCGGCCACCTCCGCACCCTCGCCGGGATCCAGCAGCGGACCGGCGGGTTCACGGAGTTCGTGACCCTTCCCTTCATCCACACCAACGCGCCCGTCTACCTCGCCGGCATCGCCCGCCCGGGCCCGACGATCCGCGACAACCGCGCCGTGACCGCGATGGCCCGCCTCCTCCTCCACCCCCACATCCCCAACATCCAGACGAGCTGGGTCAAGCTGGGCACGGAGGGCGCGGCGGAGATGCTGCGGTCGGGCGCGAACGACCTCGGCGGGACGCTGATGGAGGAGACCATCTCCCGTATGGCCGGGTCGAGTTACGGCTCGTACCGCTCCATCCGCGACCTGGAGGCGATCGCGGAGGCGGCGGGCCGCCCGTCCCGCCCCCGCACCACCCTCTACGGCGAGGTCCCCGCCGAGCGCCAGGCGGCCGCCCGTGCCTCCGACGGGCACCTGCCGGAGCTGCTGCCGGTGGTGGAGGGCTGAGGGTCGGGTCCCCGGGCGCGCCGGGCGAAGCTCGGGTGAACTGTGGTCAAAAGCGGCCTGAAGGGCGTCCGATCACATAAGTCTTTGCACCCCGAACGGACACACCCGGTCGATTAGAGTGCTGCGGAGACCGGTGAGAGAACGGGACCTCGGACGGGGGAGGGCACGTCGTGACCACCACTGCCGCGGCCGTGTGGGGCCGCGCCGAACAACAGGACTTCCGCTCGCGCGTCCGCGGCTGTCTGCTCGGTGCGGCCGTCGGCGACGCGTTCGGCGCGGGCGCGCACGAGCGGACGCTGAAGGAACTCCGTGAGGCGCACGGCGACGCGGGCCTCACCGAACCCCCGGACGGCACCCTGCCCGTCACCGCCGCCACCCAGATGAGCCTCTTCACCGTCGACGGCCTCATCCGCGCCCACGTCCACCGCGACAGCGGCGTCTGGCACCCGCCCACCGACGTCCACCGCGCCCAGCTGCGCTGGGCCGCCACCCAGCGCGACTGGGGCCCCGACGAACGGCGCCGCGACAACGGCTGGCTCGGCCGCCAGGAGTGGCTCTACGCCCGCCGCCGGCCGCCCCGCGCCTGCCTCACCGGCCTCGGCGACGAACGGCTCGGCACCCTCGACCAGCCCAAGAACCCCGACGCCGGCGACTCCGGCGCGCTCGCCCGCTCCGCGCCCTTCGGCCTCCTCGTCGGCTGGGAGCCGCAGCTCGTCTGCCAGCTCGCCGTCGAGTGCGCCGCCCAGACGCACGGCGCGCCCGCCGCCACCCTGGCCGCCGGCGCGCTCGCCGTGACCGTGCACGGCGTGGCCCGCGGCGCCTCCGTCGAGGCCGCCGCCGGTACGGCCCTGGCGCTGCTGGCCGCCCGCGCCGGCCACGAGCCCGTCACCGAGGCCCTGACCCGCGCCCTCGGAGCCGTACGCGAGGGCGTCCCGGACGCGGACCGGGTGACCGCCCTCGGGGCGGACCAGGACACCGCGGAGGGACAGCTGGCCGCCGCCGTCTACTGCGCCCTCGTCGGCGAGGACGTCCGCCACGGGCTCCGCCTCGCCGCCAACCACGACGGCCCCTCCGCGGTGACCGCCGCGGTCACCGGCGCCCTCCTCGGCGCCCAGCACGGCGAGACGGCCCTCCCGCCGGCCTGGCTGGCGGCGCTGGAAGGCCGCGGCACGATCCTCGAACTGGCCGACGACCTGTCCCTGGAACTCACCCAGGCCGCCACCCTCCACACCCCCACCTGGCACACCCGCTACCCGACGCCATGACGCCGCCGAGCCCTCACCGCATCACCTCTCCCGCGTTCACCAGCAGCGACTGACCCGTGATCGACCGCGCCCGCGCCGACGCGAGGAAGGCGACCGCGTCCGCGACGTCCGCGTCCGTGGCCAGGTCCGGCAGCGCGACCCGGGAGGTGAGCCGGTCCAGGACCGCAGCCTCCTCCACCCCCTCCGCCTGCGCCGTGAAGCGGACGAACGCCTCCACCGGCGGGCCCCACATCCACCCCGGCAGCACCGTGTTGACCCGGATCCGGTCGGGCCCCAGCTCCCGCGCCAGCGAGTACATCGCCGAGGTCAGCGCCCCCTTGGACGCGGCGTACGCGGCCTGCTGCACCTGGGTCGGAGCGGCGACGGCCGACTGCGTGCCGATGAGGACGACCGAGCCGCCCCCGCCCGCCCGCAGTGCCGGCAGGCACGCCCGGGTCATCCGCAGGGTGCCGAGCAGGTTGACGTCGAGGACGCCCTGCCAGGTGGCGAAGTCGGCGTCGGCGAGGCCGCCGAAGTACGAGTCCCAGGCGGCGACGTGGACGACCGCGTCGATCCCGCCGAACCGTTCGACGGCCAGCGCGGCCAGCGCCTCGCACTGCCGCTCGTCGGTGATGTCGGTGGCGAGGTGCGCGGTGCGCCCGCCCGCCGGGTCGATCGCGGCCGCCGTCTTGGCCAGATTGGCCTCGGTGCGGGCGCCGAGGACCGCGTTGCCCCCGTCGCGCACCACCGCCTCCGCGACCCGGTGGCCGAGTCCGGTCCCGACGCCCGACACGACGACCGTCTTCCCCTGGAGCAGCATCCGGGTGCCTCCCGCCTCTGGTCACTGATCTGACGGTCCGTCAGAGTAGGTGGCCCGAGCCGCACTGGGAAGGGAGACGACGGAGGATGAGCGACGCCGAGACGTACGGGGAGCTGGCCGCCACCGGGCCGTACGGGGTCCGCCCCGGCCACGCCCTGATCACCATGGTGGAGCCGCACCCGGGCCACGAGTACGCGTACAACCGCTGGTACGAGGACGACCACTACTACGCCGGCGCGATGGCGATGCCCTGGATGTACGCGGGCCGCCGCTGGGTCGCCACCCGCGACCTCCAGGAGCTCCGGACGCCCGAGAAGTCCGCCGTCGCACAGCCCGTCACGGCCGGCTGCTACCTCTCCACCTACTGGATCACCGACGGCCGCTACGACGAGCACATGAAGTGGACCGTCGCCATCAACAAGCGCCTCAACCGCGACGCCCGCGTCTACCACGACCGCACCCACGTCTTCACGTCCTTCCAGGACCACGAGACGACGGTGTACCGGGACGGGGCGGCCGGTCCGCGCGACTTCCACGCCCTCGACCACCCCTACGCGGGCCTGGTCCTCCAGGTCGTGGACTGCGCGGGCCCGGCGGAGCGCGCCGCGCTCCTGGAGCGGCTGGCCGCCCGCGAACTCCCGCGCCGGCTGGCCGGTTCACCGGCGGCGATGGTGACCGTCTTCCGCCCGACGCCGCTGCCCGGCGACCGCATGACCTACGTGAAGCAGGTGGAGGGCGTCGACACCCGGCTCACCCTGCTCTGGTTCCTGGAGCGGGACCCGCGCGACTGCTGGGCGGAGCACTTCGCGGACCTCGACGGGCTCGCGGGAGGGGAGGGGCGGGTCGAGCTGGTGGCGCCGTTCGTCCCGACCGTGCCCGGGACGGACCGGTACGTGGACCGGCTGAGGTGACGGACTCCCACCGGGTCCGGACATGAGAGAGCCCTCTCGGCCAGGACGGCGGACCGGACGAGAGGGCGGCTCCACGGATGGTGCCTGCGGTGCTGCGAGGCTCAGAGGGCCCCGTTGCTCACCTGGCCGACGAAGGCGTTCCACGAGCCCGGTCCGAAAGAGAGAGACGGGCCCTCGGGCGCCTTGGAGTCGCGGACGGCGATGGCGGCGACGACCGGGGACTTCACCTCGACGCAGGCGCCGTTGCCGCCGGAGTAGGAGGACTTGGTCCAGTTGTCGGTGGCACCCTGGATGATGGCCATGATGTGCTCAGCTCCGGTTCTGCCCGAGGGGCGTGAGAGTCGGTGCCGGCGTGATCTCCACCGGCCTGATCGACGCTACTCGCCGGTCCCGAGCGGCGGGACCGGCGTTCACACGACCGGGTGACATATGCCAACTGAGCTTCCGACGAGCCGAGTCGGGGGTGTACCGTGTCCGCCCCTGCTGGTTCAGACCTGCCGCAGACCCCTCGTCCCCGCCGGGCCTGTCCGCACCTGCCTGACCTGCCCCAACCGCCCCGGACCGCCCCGAGTGCCGGGACTGTCAGCCCTGGGCGTAGCCCTTCGCGATGTCGGCCACGAACTCCCGCGTCTGCTCCACGCCCAGCGCCTGCGCCCGCAGGTGCTCGTACATGTAGCTGTACTTCGAGACGTCCGGCCCCTTCTCCAGGTACAGGTCGCTCGTCACGCCCTCGATGTAGACGACGCTGGAGTCGGAGGCGTCCGGGAACTCCAGGATCGAGTACTGGCCGCTGATGCCCGGGTGCGCGCCCGTGTCGAAGGGCAGCACCTGCACGGTCACGTGCGGCAGGTGCGACTGCTCGACGAGGTGCTCCAGCTGCTCGACCATCACCTGCCGGTTGCCGACCACCCGGCGCAGCGCGGCCTCGTCGATGACCGCCCACAGGCGCAGCGGGCGCTCCTCGTCGCGGATCCGGTCCTGGCGGCGGGTGCGGACGGTGGCCCGCTTCTCGATGTCCGCCGGCGTCGACTCGGGGAGCGCGCCGGAGATGACGGCGGTGGCGTACGCGCGGGTCTGGAGCAGACCGGGGATGATCTGCGGCTCGTAGACGCGCAGGCTCTGCGCGTCCGTCTCCAGGCCGATGTAGACGCTGTACGGGATGTCGCCGAAGGCGTGCCACCAGCCCTGCTGCCGGGAGTCCTTGGCCATCTGCATGAGGGAGTTGACCATGGCCTCGTCCTCGACCTCGTACACCCCGCACAGGTCGCGCACGTCGCGCTGGCTGATGGAGCGGCGGCCGTTCTCGAGCCGGCTGATCTTGGACTGGGAGACGAGGAGGCGCTCGGCGACCTGCTCGGCCGTCATGCCCTTGCCCTCACGGAGCTTGCGCAGCTCCTGGCCCAATCGGCGTCGCCTGACGGTGGGGTTGACACTGGACGCCACGGAAACTGCACCTCCGGCTGCTGTCTGCGATGCGTAGCTGTGAGTATCTACTGCTTGGCAGACTGCCACCAAAGGTGCGGCATGCGCTGGGAAAACGCGACAACGACCGTGCGGGTGCTCGGATTCGACGCGGATGTGCGGGACGCCCGGAGGCGCCCCGCACACCTCTGTGCGGCTCCCGGAGGGTTCGTGTGCGTGGTGCGTGGTGCGTGGTGCGTGTGTGCGTGTACGCGCGCGTGGTGCGTGACGTACGGGGGGTGGTGCGTCCGCCTCAGTGGGCGGCGGCGCGGGCCATGCTGCCCCGCGGCTGGGCGGGGACGCCCTGACCGCTCCGGCGCGGCTGTGCGGCCGCGCCGTTCTGGACGTCCATGACGGCGTGCGCCACGAGACCGCCCATGGGGTCGTGCCGGATCAGGTCGCGCAGCCGGGACCGCGACGACCGTCCTTCGTTGCCGGGGTACAGGTGCTTGCCGAGACCGACCGCGTGGGCCAGTGCGGCGAGCGCCGCGGTCCGCGGGTCCGGCGGTACGCCGGTGCGGATCGCACTGTCCAGCCGGGCCCTGATCTCCCGGCTGATCGCCGTGTCCGTCGCCTGGTAGCGAGTCGTCGGCAGCACCCCGCACATCTGGCCCTCCACGGCATGCACCATGCCGCATCGCTCCAGATGCGAGAGATACGTCTGGCGGAGCCCCAGCCGGGGCCCGCCGATCCAGTGGACGGCCCGGACCGGACTGCCGCGCCTGCGCAGCAGTTCCAGTGCGGAGTCCAGAGTCGGATCTCCGGTCGGCCGTGGCATCACCACGGCGATACGATCCCCGTCAGGGGCTATCCGTCCTGCCAGAGCCAGCTCCACTAGCTGTGCTCCGGCAAGGCCCAGGTCGAGCGACTGCGGCTGCGCTGTGGTACCCGTGGCCGGGTCCAGAGCGAGCAGCAGAAGCTCCTCCGGAATGGTTCTGCGGCTCCTGCCCATCCATGCCTCCCCGCGTGGATGAATGACAGGGTGACCCCTCTCACATTCATCTGTCGAGAGTGCCTGGGTGGTTCGTCCGGGAACCAGTAGGTATGTCGTTCTCGTCTAGCACGGGAGCCAAGGGGTTCACACAGGACACTGGTAGACGGTTCGGACGTACGTATGACGCATGGAGGAGGCACGGTGGCGGGCGAGTCCCCCGACAGGGCGGAGCAGCAGGGGTCGTCGGAGGGGAAGACGACGGCGGCGGCGCCGACGGTTGCGTCCTCGGGGACCCCGGCGTCCGCGGTGTCCGCGCCGGACCGGGTGGACCAGCCGACGGCGGTCTTCAAGACCCTGGCGCCGCGCACCCCGGAGGACGACGCGGAGAAGCCGGCCGACGAGCCCGCGGCGCGACCGGAGGGCGAGGGCGGCGACCGCCTGAAGCAGGCCGTGGCGGCGTGGGTCGCGACGGCGGCGCCGGACGGGGCCGAGGACGAGGCCGGGACCGGGGACGGTGCGACCGGGGCCGAGGCCGGGGACGAGGCGCCCGAGGCGTCTCAGGCGTCCGTGGCGGCCGAGGAGCCCGTGTCCGCGCCGGAGGAGCCCTCGACGGCCTCGGCGGCCTCCGGGGCCGACCGGGACGCCGACGAGGCGCCGAAGGCGGCGGAGCCGTCCTGGTTCGCCGCGAAGAAGCCGGCGGAGCCGAAGGCGGAGAGCCCGAAGGCCGAGAGCCCGAAGGCGGAGAGCCCGAAGGCCGAGACGCCGGCGCCGAAGGCGGAGGCGCCCAAGGCGGAGACGCCGAAGACGGAGGCGCCCGCGCCCGAGGCCGAGACGGAGGCCCCCGCCCCCCGGGCCGAGGAGCCGGTCGACCAGCCGACCACCATGTTCCGGGCCGTCCGTCCGCCGGCCGCGCCCGCCGTGGACCAGCCGACGACCGCGTTCAAGCTGCCGCGCGGCGCCGCGGGCCCCGACTCCGACAGCGAGCGGACGAGCACCTTCGTACCGCTCCGCCCGGACATCCCGGCCGAGCAGAAGAAGCCCACCACCGCTTCCGCCTCCGCCGCCTCCGCCGACAAGCCGGCGGCCGGGTCCGCTCCGGCGCCGGCCGCTCCCGCCGCGCCGCGGACGCCCCGGCCGACGCCGGCGAAGGCCGCCGTGCCCTCGCCCGCCCCGGCCCCCGCCCCCGTCCTCGGCGAGCCCGAGCGCACCCGGCAGCAGCCGCTCCCGCCGCTGCCCCCGCTCGACCTGCTGGCCGAGCTGACGAACACCCCGCCCCCGCCGCCGAACGCCTGGCGCACGACCATGCGGCGGGTCCGGATCTGGACCCCGCTGGTCCTGCTCCTCCTGATCGTCTTTGCGATCGTGCAGATGGTCCGGCCGCTGCCGGCGCCCGCGCTGAAGCTCTCCGCCGCGCCGTCGTACACCTTCGAGGGCGGCCCGCTCCAGATGCCGTGGCCGAACGAGGGCCAGGGCGCGGTGGAGGTCGAGGGCGTCGGCTCCATGGGCACCTGGGGTCCGCAGAAGCCGGCCCCGATCGCGTCCGTGACGAAGACGATGACCGCGTACGTGATCCTCCGCGACCACCCGATCAAGGGGAAGCAGGGGGGTCCCGAGATCACCATCGACAAGAAGGCCGCCGACCAGGCGAACGCGGTCCACGAGTCGACGGCGGCGGTCAAGGAGGGTCAGACCTACTCGGAGAAGGAGCTCCTGGAGCTCCTGATGATCCCGTCGGCCAACAACGTGGCCCGGCTGCTCGCGCGCTGGGACGCCGGCTCGGAGCAGGCGTTCGTCGACAAGATGAACGCCGCCGCCAAGGACCTGGGCATGACCCAGTCCCGCTACACGGACCCGTCCGGCCTGCTCGACTCCACCGTCTCGACCCCGCAGGACCAGCTGAAGCTGGCGAAGGCGGTCATGCAGTACGACGTGTTCCGCGAGATCGTGAACATGCCGAACGTCACGGTGGACGGCATCGCCGGCCGCATCGAGAACAACAACAACATCCTGCTCCACGACGGTGTGAACGGCATCAAGACCGGCTCGTCCACCCCGGCCGGCGGCAACCTGCTCTGGTCGGCGAACACCGTCGTCGACGGCGAGAACCGCCGCATCCTCGGCATCGTGATGGGCGCCAAGAACGCGAAGATCCTCAACCAGAAGCTCCAGCTCGCCATCGACAACAGCCTCAAGCTGATCCAGCAGGCGCAGAAGGACGTGACCTCCGCGTCCGTCGTCGAGAAGGGCCAGGTCGTCGGCTACATCGACGACGGCCTGGGCGGCCGGACGCCGGTCGTGGCGACGAAGGAGCTCAAGGCGGTCGGCTGGCCGGGCCTCAAGGTCCGGCTGGCGCTGACCGACGGCGGCAAGGCCGTCCCGCACGCCGGCAAGGCCGGGGACGTCGTCGGCACGATCTCGATCGGCACGGGCACCGGGAAGGTCAGCGCCCCGGTGGCGCTGAAGACCGACCTGGTGGAGCCCGGTTTCGACAAGAAGCTGACCCGGGTGGGCTGACGCGCGGGCCGCACGGCCGGCTGACCTGATCGGGTGGGCGCCCCGGACGACCGGGGCGCCCTGCTGTTAGCGTCTTCGGGGGACGAGACGCGACACGCGGAGCCGCGCGGGACGCGAGACGGGCAGAGGGAAGCAGCACGGGAAAGGGCCGCAGTGACCACCGCCGAGCCGACACGCGCGGACCGCAGCACGGCTGCCGCGCCCCTTTCCCTACGGGAACCCGAACGGGCCACCGACCGGGAGACCGCCCCGGGAGCCGACCCGTCGGCCGGCCCGGGAGCCGATCCCTCGGCCGGCCGGGAACCCGATCGAGAACCTGACCGAGATCCCTCTCGGGAACCCGCTCGTGAACCCGCTCGTGAACCCTCTCGGGAACCCCGACAGGCCCGCACCACCACCCCCACCCTCCCCACCCCCACCACCCCCGGTTCACCCTCGCGAATAGTGCTCCCGAACCAGCGCTCCGCCCCCGAGCGGACCACGCCCCCGACGCCGCCGCCGGCCCCCGCTCCGCCGCGCCGGCGCAAGCGCCGCTACCCGGTGATGGTGGCGACGGGCGTCGCCGCGCTGCTGCACGTCGTGTGGTTCTTCTACTTCGCGAACAGCGGCGGCGACCTCGCGGCGCAGGACGCCTGGGCCGAGTTCGTCGGACGGCACCCGGACTCCGCGTACAACCTGGCCTGGTACGGGGGCATGCACCCGGTCTCGTACAGCGTGGTCTCGCCGTACGTGATGTCGGTGCTCGGCGTCCGCTCGACCATGATGATCGCGGGGACGCTCTCCGCCGCCCTGACCGCGCTGATCCTCGTGCGGGTCCCGGCCGTCCGGAACCCCATGGCGTGCTCCCTCGCGGGCGTCTTCGCCTTCCTCTGCAACGCCCTGTCGGGCCGGGTGACCTTCGGGCTCGGCATGATGTTCGCGCTCGGCGCGGTCGCCGCCGTCTTCTGCTGGCCGCACCGCTGGCGCCGCAAGCGCTGGGCGAAGGCGGCCGTGGCGGTGCCGCTGTCCGGGCTCGCGACGGCGTGCAGCCCGGTCGCCGGCCTGTTCCTCGGGGTCGTGGCCGCGGCGCTCTTCCTCAACAAGCGGCGCCCGGGGGCGTACGCGATCGGCCTCGCCCCGGTGGCGATCGTCGCCCTCTCCTCCTGGCTCTTCCCCTTCTCCGGCACCCAGCCGATGGCCTTCGCCTCGACGGCGCTGCCGCTGGCCTTCGGGATCCTCGTCCTCGTCCTCGTGCCGAGCGACTGGCGCACGGTCCGCACCGCCGCCGCCTGCTACACCGTCGGCACCTTCCTGACCTGGCTGATCGACTCCCAGATCGGCTCGAACATCTCGCGGCTGCCGATGCTCTTCGCGGGCGTGGCGCTGCTGGCCGCCCTGCCGTACGCGCGCCCGCGCTCGCGCCGCTGGTACGCGCTGGTCGTCGCCTTCCTCGGCCTGAACTTCTGGATCGGCTTCAAGGGCGTCGACGACGTGATCCGCACCCGCCCCGACGCCTCCTGGGCCTTCGAGGTGGCGCCGCTGATCAACCAGCTGCAGGTGCGGGACGCCCGCAAGGCGCGGGTCGAGGTCGTGCCGGCCTCCAGCCACCGCGAGTCCTCCGCGCTCAGCCCGTACATCAACCTGGCGCGCGGCTGGAACCGCCAGGCGGACATGGAGCGCAACCCGCTCTTCTACGACGACACCCTCAACGCCGTGAACTACCGCGAGTGGCTGCACCGCTGGTCCGTCCGGTACGTCGTCCTCCCCACGGGCGCCCCCGACTCGGGCGCGGAGCGGGAGGCGGAGCTCGTCGCCCAGGGCCTGCCGTACCTGAACCAGGTGTGGGCCGACGCGAACTGGCGGCTGTACGAGGTCGCCGACGCCACGCCGCTCGCGGACGCCCCGGCCCAGGTCGAGCGCGCCGCGGAGAACGAGGTCGTCCTCCGCCTCGACCGCCCGGCCCGGATCAAGATCCGCGTGCCGTGGTCGCCCTGGCTGGCGCTGATGGACGAGAACGGCGGCAAGCTGGAGCCCCCGCAGGAGACGGAGGAGTCCAAGCTGGCGCGGGAGGAGTCCGAGAAGGAGATCCCGAAGGTCTTCGCCAACGAGAACGGCTGCCTGCTGAAGGCGGAGCCGGACGAGGAGGGCGACGAGTGGACCGAACTGATCGCCCCCAAGGCCGGTACGTACCGCCTGGCGGCCCCGTACAAGCTCTTCCCGCGCGGCACGGCCTGCCCGGAAGAACTCCGCTGACGGTCACTCATAAGGAGGGTGAACGCCCGGGAAGGCTGCGACCCGGTGGACTCCGGGCCTAGGGTCGTCCCATGCGGCAGGAACAAACTGAATCGGGGACGGCGGACGTGACGGACGCGGGAGACGTGGCGACGGACCTGAGGCCCGACCCCGAGGCACCGGCCTCCGACACCCGGCCGCCGAAGCGCCGCCGCCTCTCGCCGTGGGTGGAGTACCCCCTGCTGGCCGCGGTCGCGCTGGTCCTGGCCTTCCTGATCAAGACCTTCCTGGTGCAGGCGTTCCTGATCCCCTCGGGATCCATGCAGAACACCCTCCAGGAGGACGACCGGGTCCTGGTCGACAAGCTCACCCCCTGGTTCGGCTCGGAGCCCGACCGCGGCGAGGTCGTCGTCTTCCGCGACCCCGCCGACTGGCTCGCCGGCCACGAACTGAAGCCCCCCAGCACCACCCAGAAGGTCCTCGGCTTCGTCGGCCTGATGCCCGCGGCCGGTGAACAGCACCTGATCAAGCGGGTCATCGGCGTGGCCGGCGACACCGTCGAGTGCCAGGGCACGGGCCCGGTCAAGCTCAACGGCCGGCCGCTGGACGAGCCGTACGTCTACGAGGGCAACACCCCGTGCAGCAACGACGCCGGCGGCCAGTTCCGGATCACCGTCCCGGCCGGCCACCTCTGGGTGATGGGCGACCACCGCCAGCACTCCCAGGACTCCCGCTACCACCAGAACGACGGCCGGGGCGGCATGGTCCCCCTCACCGACGTGGTGGGCCGGGCCGTCGTCGTCGCCTGGCCGGTCCCGAACTGGTCCACCCTCCCGGTCCCGGACACCTTCGAAGCCCAGGACTGACACGCACCGAGCACCGCGCACCGAGCACCGAAAGCGAGCCCCAGATGGCCATCATCGTCACCTTCGACTTCCCCGGCGCCGGCCCCGACCTCTACGACACGGTCATCCACCGCGTCACCGCCGGCCAGGGCTTCACCCGCTTCGAGGACGTGTCGAACCCGGGCCTCATCTCCCACGTGGCAGGCCCGGTGGACGGCGGCTTCCGCGTGACCGAGGTCTGGGAGAGCCCGGAAGCCCTCGAATCCCACGCCAAGACCTTCGCCCCCATCCTCGCCGACCTCGGCTACGCCGACGCCCAGCCCACCATCACCCCGGCCCACAACGTCGTCGTCGCCTGACCCCCGCCCCCGCGCAAAGCGAAGGACCCCCACCGAAACCGGTGGGGGTCCTTCCGCCATGGTGCCCCCGGCAGGATTCGAACCTGCGACACCCGCTTTAGGAGAGCGGTGCTCTATCCCCTGAGCTACGGAGGCGGGGCCGGGGACAGCCTAGCGGATGGGGGGTTGGGGGGTGGGGTCGTGGGTCAGACTGGGGGTCGGTCGGAGGAGGAGTGGTGGGGTTGAGCGGGGACCTGGGGCGGCTTGTCGGGGGTGGGGGGCCGTTCGAGGTGCGGGACGGGGTGTATGTGCGGGGGCCCCGGACCTTGCGGGAGTTCGTCGAGGTCGTGTGGGGGTTCGGGGACCGGGTCTTCCTCGTCGACGACGGGGGGACGGTCACGTACCGGGAGTTCTTCGACGCCGCCTGCGGGCTGGCGCGGCGGTTGGTGGGGGAGTACGGGCTGCGGCGGGGGGACCGGGTCGTCGTCGCCATGCGGAACCTGCCCGAGTGGCAGGTCGCCTTCTGGGCGGTTCAGCTCGCCGGGCTCGTCGCCGTGCCCTTGAACGCCTGGTGGACGGAGGAGGAGTTCGCTTACGTGTTGGGGGACTGCGAGCCGGGGCTGTTGCTCGTCGACGGGGAGCGGGTGCCTCGGGTGCGGGCCTGGGCGCGGCGGGCCGGGGTGCCGGGGATCGTGTTCCGGGGGGAGGCGGAGGACGGGTTCGTCGCGTACGAGGCCGATGACGATCCGCTGCTCGGGCCGCCGGACGTCGAGGTGCTCGGGGAGGACGACGCCACGGTCTTCTACACGTCGGGGACCACCGGGCGGCCCAAGGGGGCCGTCGCCACGCAGCTCGCGCAGGCCGGCGCCGCCATGCATCCGCGGTACTTCGCCGCGGCCGCGGCGCTCGCGCGCGGGGAGCGGCCGGGGGGTGGGGCGCCGGTCGTGTCGCTGACGACGTTCCCCTTCTTCCACGTGGCCGCCTTCACCTCGCTGTACGCCGTGATGGCGGGCGGCGGGACGCTCGTCATGATGCGGAAGTGGGATCCCGCCCGGGCGCTGGAGCTGATCCGGGAGCACCGGGTCACGCATTATGCGGGGGTGCCCACCACCGCCCTTCAGCTGCTCGCGCTCGCCCGGGAGAGCGGGGATCCGCTGGAGTCGCTGGTGCTGCTGAGCACGGGCGGGGCGGCGGCGCCGCCGGGGGTCACCGGTGGGCTCGCCGCGGGGTACGGGGAGCGGATCGATCCCCGGAACGGGTACGGGCTCACCGAGACCTGCGGTGGCGTCCTCGCCAACGTCGGGGCCGAGTACCGGGCCCATCCGGGCAGCGTGGGGCGGCCGTCGCCCGCCACCGAGGTGCGGATCGAGGGGGCCGGCGAGGACGGGGTCGGCGAGCTGTGGCTGCGCGGGCAGTCGCTCTTCCGCGGGTACTGGCGGAACGAGGCCGCCACCCGGGCGGCCTTCGCGCCCGGTGGCTGGTTCCGGACCGGTGACCTCGCCCGGGTGGACGGCGAGGGGCGGGTCACGATCGTCGACCGGCTCACCGACCTGGTGATCCGGGGCGGCGAGAACGTGTACTGCGTGGAGGTCGAGCAGGCGCTGCAGGCCCATCCCGACGTGCTGGAGGCCGCCGTCGTCGGGGTGCCGCATCCGCTGCTCGGCGAGGAGGTCGGGGCCGTCGTACGGCTCCGGCCGGGCGCCGCGGCCGACGTGGAGGCGCTGCGGGCGCACGTCGCCGCGCGCCTCGCCGCCTTCAAGGTGCCCGCCCACGTCCTCGTACGGACGGAGGAGCTGCCGCGGAACCGGGCCGGGAAGCTGCTCAAGGGCGCGCTGCGGGGGCTGGTGGCTCCCGGGGGCCGGTGAGGGGGGTCGGTGAGGGGGCCGGTGAGGGGGCCGGTGGAGGGGGGCCGGGCCTCCTCAGCCCCTGCTCACCCGGACCCGGAAGGTGCCGTCCGCGCTCTCGTCGACCACGCCTATCCGGATGCCGTGGGTGCGGTCCGTGAAGGTCTCGCCCGGGCGGTAGGGGGCGTCGGAGAGTTCCGCGTGGACGTTGGGGCGGCGGGTGCAGCCGCCGCTGGCGTGGTCGCTGTCGGAGACCGTCACCGGGCCGTGGCCGGTGTCGACGTCGGACTCGACGCGGTAGACGAGGACGCCCGGTTCGCAGACGGCCTCGTCGTTGCCCTCGCGGGTGCGGACCTCGACGGCGTATCCGGTGGTGTCGGAGAGCGGGACGAAGACGAGTTTGGGGCCGCCGGCGACGGCCAGCGGGGTGAGCAGGTGCTCGCTGGTGCCGGTGGCGGAGGCGCAGCGGATCTGGTCGTTGTCGAGCCAGCCGAGCTTCCACTTGTGCCAGCCGAGGAGGTCGTTGTTGGCCCCCCAGTCCTCGGACATGATGTCCCAGTGGCCGACCGTGCCGCCGCCGTCGGCGGTGTAGAGGTCGGGGAGGCCGAAGACGTGCCCGTTCTCGTGGGGGAGGACGCGGTAGCCGGTCTGCGGGTAGCTGCCGGAGCCGTCGTCCTGGCGGCTGTAGACGAAGGACGTGTTGGCGAGCGGGACGCCGTCGGCGTAGGGCGCGTCGTCGTTGCCGGAGAAGGTCACGGACAGGACGGTGTCCAGGGCGGAGGGGCCGGCGTTCGGCGTGACCAGGACGTTGACCAGGTCGTAGGCGCTGAAGTCGACCTTCGCGTCGGACGCCTTCACGATGTCCTCGACGAAGGAGCGGTAGCCCGGTTCGTAGGGGGCGCCGCGCTCGATGCCGTACGAGGAGAACGGTCGTGGCATCCGCAGCCAGTCGGGTATCGGGGTCTCGGCCTGGTACTGGAGCCGGCCGTAGGAGCTGACGCGGAACCAGTCGGAGGTCTGCGGGAAGAACTCGCGGAAGCGGGCCATGGCGGTGCCCTCGCCGCGCGCGTCGGGGAAGTCGACCATGAGCGTGAGGGCCCGGATCCGGCCGGTGGAGCGGGCGTACCCGGGGGCGGTCGGCAGTCCTTCCGACATCTGCACGCCCATGGAGGTGGCGATGCGGCACGGTCCGAGCCGGGTGGTGTCCGGCGCGGCGGCCACCGGGCCGGCCGAGGCCGGGGCGGGCCCGGGGAGCGTGGTGCTCGCCGAGACGAGCACGGTGAGCAGAAGGGCCGTGGTCGCCGCGAGGGCGACCGGTCTGCGTATCCGCCGGCGGGTGTGCTGCATGCGGTCGCCTCTCCGGTCGGGGCCAGGTCAGCGGCGTGGTGCCGTGCGATCAGCCTGTGCGGAGCGGTGCGGGGGCGCGCGCCGGGTGGACCGATCGTGGGTATCCGGCGACGGGGAGTGCGGTGTGAGCCAGGTCACATCGCGAGCCGAAATATCCGGGGATTCCTTCCCCGTTTAGGAGAGAGTCCGACGAAGTGGGGACTGTTTCCCCGGATGGCTCCGAAAGGCTGAGGAGGTCCTGGCGTGAGTGGCGCACCCGAGGTGAGTGGCGTGGTCCGCGCCGGCGGGCCGGACGCGGCGGACGCCGCGCCGGTGCGGCGCGTGCCCCGGCCGCGCGCCGACGCCCTGCGGAACCGCGAGCGGCTGGTGACGGCGGCCCGCGAGATGTTCGTGGAGTTCGGCCCCCTCGTCCCCTACGACGAGATCGCCCGCCGGGCCGGCGTCGGCAACGCCACGCTCTACCGGAACTTCCCCGAGCGCGCCGACCTCGTCCGCGAGGTCGTCCTCTCCCTGACCGCCCGGGTCGCCGAGCTCGCCGAGCGGGGCGCCGCGTCGGTCGTCAGCGGCGAGGCGGACGCCTTCGAGGCGGTCCGGGGCTTCGTGCACGGCGCCGCCGACGAGCGGGTGGGCGCGCTCTGCCCGATGCTCGACGCGGGCTTCGACCACGACCATCCGGACCTCGTCGCCGAGCGGGACCGCCTGGAGGAGTCCGTCGAGGCGCTGCTCGGTCTGGCGCACGCGGCGGGCCGGCTCCGCCCGGACGTGGGCGCCGGCGACCTGCTGGTCGGCATCTCCCAGCTCACCCGGCCGCTGCCCGGCACCGGCTGCGCCGCCTTCGCGCCCTTCGTCCACCGTCATCTCCAGCTCTTCCTCGACGGCCTGGAGGCGCCCGCCCGCTCCGTGCTGCCGGGCTCGGCCGTGACCCTGGAGGACCTGAGACGCGACGCGTGACGGCGGCCCTCCGCCCCTGACCCCTCGCCGGCCCTCCCCGGCGGCGTACGGGCTCACAGACCTGCAGAACTTCCTTTTTCTTCGCTTTCGCACCAAGAGGTGGCTACCCCCATGCCCGGAACCGCCGAGACCGCACGGTCGACGGCCGCCGTCCAGCCCGACCCCGGTCGCTGGAAGGCCCTCGTCTTCATCGCCCTCGCCCAGCTGATGGTCGTGCTCGACGCGACCATCGTGAACATCGCCCTCCCCTCCGCCCAGCAGGACCTCGGCATATCGGACGGCAACCGGCAGTGGGTCATCACCGCCTACGCCCTCGCCTTCGGCGGTCTCCTGCTCTTCGGCGGCCGCATCGCCGACCTCTGGGGCCGCAAGCGCACCTTCGTCGTCGGTCTGATCGGCTTCGCCGCCGCCTCCGCCCTCGGCGGCGCGGCGACCGGCGAGGCCATGATGCTCGGGGCCCGCGCGCTCCAGGGCGCCTTCGGCGCGCTGCTCGCGCCCGCCGCGCTCTCGCTGCTCGCGGTGACCTTCACCGACGCCAAGGAGCGCGCCAAGGCGTTCGGCATCTACGGCGCGATCGCCGGTGGCGGCGGCGCCGTGGGCCTGATCCTCGGCGGCTTCCTCACCGAGTACCTGAACTGGCGCTGGACCTTCTTCGTCAACATCCCGTTCGCCATCGTCGCCGCCGTCGGCGCCTACCTGGTGATCCGCGAGCCGGCCGGCGGCCGCAACCGCTCCGCGCTCGACATCCCCGGCGTGATCCTCTCGACGCTGGGCCTGGTCGCGCTCGTCTACGGCTTCACCCGCGCCGAGTCCGAGGGCTGGAGCGACGCCGGCACGATCGGCATGTTCGTGAGCTCGGTGGTGCTGCTCGGCGCCTTCGTCCTCGTCGAGGCCAAGGTCAAGAACCCGCTGCTGCCGCTGCGCGTCCTCACCGAGCGCAACCGCGGCGGTGTCTACCTGTCGCTCGGCCTCGCCGTCATCGCGATGTTCGGCCTCTTCCTCTTCCTGACCTACTACCTCCAGGTCGTGAAGGGCTACTCGCCGGTCATGACGGGCTTCGCGTTCCTGCCCATGATCGCGGGCATGATCATCGGCTCGACCCAGATCGGTACGCGGCTGATGACCCGGGTCCCGCCGCGGCTGCTCATGGCTCCCGGCTTCCTGACCGCCGCCATCGGCATGCTGCTCCTGACGCAGCTGGAGGTCGGCACCTCGTACGCCGGTCTGATCCTGCCCGCGCAGCTGCTGCTCGGCCTCGGCATGGGCACCGCCTTCATGCCGGCCATGTCGCTCGCCACGCACGGCGTGGAGCCGAAGGACGCCGGTGTGGCCTCCGCGATGGTCAACACCTCGCAGCAGGTCGGCGGCGCCATCGGTACGGCCCTGCTGAACACGATCGCCGCCTCCGCGACGACCGCGTACCTCACCGACCACGCGGCCGGCGCGACCACCCCGGCCGCCCAGCAGCTGCTCCAGCTCCAGGGCATGGTCGAGGGCTACACCGCCGCGATCTGGTGGGCGGTCGGCATCCTGGTGGTCTCTGCGGCCATCGCGGCCGTGATGATCACGACCGGGAAGCCGGACACCGGCGCGGTCGCCGGCTCCGGCGAGGGGGCCGACGGCGAGGTGAAGGTGCCGGTCATCGCGCACTGACCCCGGCGCCCCCGTCGCGCACCGACCCCTTGCGCGCACCGCCCCTTCCGGGGCCGCCGGGGCGGGGGCCGGGCGGCCGGGACGGGGCCGGGGCGGGTCGGGGCCCCCCCGCGCCACGGCCTACGCCCTAACCCGCCTGGTAGTGCCGCGCTGGTGGT